>JALNZD010000037.1 GCA_023229505.1 Bacteroidales bacterium
ATAGTTCATATCCCACATGCCGATGCTGATCGGGGTGACCACGCCTTGCAGCGCGAAGGTGTCCGCAACCGTTACATCCATATAACCCAGCTTTTCGAACACCACATCATAGGTGCCCTGGTCTACAAAGAGGCTGTATTCACCATCCTCATTGGTTGTGGTCTGGAAGATTGAACCCGCTGTTACGGTAACACCATTAAGAGGCTGGTTGTCATCCATGTCATAAACCGTACCGGCAAACTGGGCTGGTACATAGACATGCATCGTGTTGTTGATGATGAGTTCTCCTTCATCCCGGTCGTTGCTGTTCAACAGAAGTTCCTCCAGATAGGTGCCAACTTCGAACCCGGTTGCATCATAGGTAATGGCAATCTGTTGCGAGCTTCCGGAGGCAACAGTGCCAAAGTTCGGCTCCACAGCGACAATAAATCCGGATTGGACATCAAGGGTATAATCTTCACATTCGCCATAGAATGAGGTGCCGCAGGGAGTTGGTGTTTCTGCATAGACAATACGAATTCTTATCCGTGTCGGTCCGCCTTCTGCATCGTCAGGAACCAAAATATTAGCCGTGTAAGGTCCCACACCCGGGCTGCCACTGACGGTGATGTTGCCATCATTTGTGAAATCCTCATCCAGGTTCCAGTCAACCCAGATTCCGCACTGGTCTGCCGTCCAGATCGGGTTACCGTTGGTAATGGTGATCGGGTAAGTTCCCCCTGTTTCTACTTCTGTAGACTGGGAAGTGTAATTCCCATAGCCGGTGCAACCGGATGAATTGTTAATGGTACCGATTACCACCTTGGAGATATACTCATCGCAACCACCGCTGGCGGCGCAGTAAGCCCTGGTGTCATCGGTATTGTTTGCCATGAAATCCGGGAACTCATAATACAGAGTTCCAATACCGGTATTGTAAATAGTGGTGTAGACAGTAACCTGGTGATCCACCCATACCCAACCTTCAAGCGACATCGGGTTGACTAAGATTTCCGGGTCTGGCCATTCAACACATTCCGGTCCGGCAGGTGAAGTCTGACCTTCATCATAAACCGCCTGTACGGTATAGCAATATTCGCCAAAGTCCGGGAGTATATCAGTAAAATAGGTGTTTGTGGTAGTCCCGATGATTTGACCATCGCGTTTGACCATGAAGAACTGGAAAGCATCGCCGTTCCATTCCCAGGTCAGTCCGACTTCACCGGTAATATCGTTGATGAGTGTAACTTCCAGGTTTTCAGGAGCTACCAGTTCAGCGCCCATGATGATCATGGTCACAGGAACGGTAATTTCGCCAACGAAAGGTGTGGAGGTGAAAACGACATCGGCCGTATAAACTTCTCCAGGGGCTGTACCAGCAGCATCCAGGTGGGTAGGAATATTGTCAACGCCACCGAATGCAGGCACATTGCCCTCATAATAATCCATCGTCAGCCAGCTTCCGGCTCCACCGCCGCCACCAAGGCACATCGCAAGTCTTTCGGGCAGGGGATTAGAATTCTGATAAGCCGGGAAACCTGCTCCGGCCTGCGTGTTATTCCAGTAAAATGTTGGTGAAGCCTGGAACTGTACAGCAAGCCAACCAGCTGGCAAATCTGTCGGAGGTATTTCAGCTGTAAATATACCGATCTGGTAGCTTCCAAGCAATAATTGACCGGTGTTAACCCCAACTAATGGGATAGTCACGGTAGTCACCACTGCTCCAGGCATAGAGCCCGGCTGGCAAAGTTCTATCAGGAAATTTCCGGGTGTTGTTGGCAGTGTATAGCCGGCAAATACACCCCAGAATGTAACAGCGGAAATGGCTCCTTCAACACCGGAGTAACTCTGGTAACATTTATATCCGGCGCCCAGTGTGCTTGTGTAAGCATTTGTAGAACTGACCGGTGGTATGCTAAAGAGACTGCCTTCAGGGCAAATCATCAGGTCCCTTGAACCATTTTCAATCACGGTGCCATATCCGGTGGATGCAGCCCCATTTGGTTCAACTTGCTCTGTCTGATACCCCGGAGGGTTGATGATATAATTACCCCCAGAATTATCCGTTTCCGGGTAATTGATCACAGCTTCCCATCCCAGCGGGCCGTTGCCGTTGTTCAGCACGTTCAGCGAGGTGGTGAAGTATTCGCCCGGGTTGAGGGTTTCCTCAATAAGGAGCGGGTTGATTATCATATTCGGCTGGGTAAGCGTGAAATTATGCGGGACCGTATCGCCAGCTAAAACAGCAACGACATCGATAGCCGTATTGTATCCTGTTTTGGTGCAGGCAATAGTTGTACTTCCGCCATTTACATCTTCTAGCAGGTAATAGCCATTGGGTCCGGAAGTGGTTGTCGGGCCGTTTTCCACAATGATGGTTGCACCGGAAACAGCCAGGCCGTCATAGTTAAAGACATAGCCATCCACGGCACCCGTCATCGGGCAGCTTCCATAAAGCTGGCCGGGCATAATGTTCGGCGGGCCGTTCGGATAGGATCCTGTCGAATACCAAACCTGGCTGCCTTCACTATTATAAATATAATAATAATTCTCCTCGGGCCATGATCCAGCGGTATAGACCGTGGTGATCATTCCACCTGTTGGCACATTAAAGTAATAGGTAACCGGGCCATAACTGGGATAGGGAAGGTTGTTGGTGATATTGTCAAGAACAACAGTCCCATTAACCAGTACGTCTAAGGAACCGCCGTTCCAGCCGTCACCAAACCAGTCAAGCAGATTGATCTGGTAATCGCAGGTAGGTACCGGGCCGGAAGTTCCTTCCAGGCGAAACATGAAATCTGCATTAGGATATCCCAATGCAGCCATCGTGGTCCAGTTAACCGGACCGCCAAAACCGCCACCGGGATTGCGCCAGCATGATTGTGAATTGTAGATAGAACTTGTCATAGTCCAGAACCATTGCCCGTAAGTGACATAAGGAGCAGCATCCTGGACGGAAATCCAGTAATGTCCTGGTGCGAGTGGCAGACCTCCGGGAATGGGGATTGTCAGGACTCCGCTTGCGTTAGTGCATGTCAACCCCATTAAGGAATTGGTTGCAGTAGCGGCCGGAATACCACCGGCATCCGCATAAATGAGGACATTGGCCACAGTAGCCGTGAGGCTTCCAGTGCCCGTGACGGTCACTGTCTGAATGATCCAAAGCAAGCCTGCCGGAACATAGAAGTCATCAGCGCCCTGACAGTCATAGGCGTTATAAGCAGGTTCAAAATCCTGCGAAGCCCGACCGGATCCGGCGGAGTTCGTTTGCTGGTAGAGTACTGCTCTTGATTCAGGGAGTACCGGTGTTTTGCCGCCGCTGGATGAAACCCGTAGCTGCGCGAGCATGACAGTAGATGATAATACAATTACCATCATTGTCAAAAGATACTTGGTAAAGTTTCTCATGGTAATGAAATTAAGTTAATTAATTAATTGTTTGTCGGTTGTTCTGATTTAATGTTCTGGTTATCAATTTGGTTGATGATATATTCGACTAGTATTGGTTTAAGGTGGTTTTGCTTTATTATTGACTTAATCAGAAAAAATCACCCCAAAGGTAAACATTTTTTAAGAAATCAATAAAAAATTCCTTAAAAAACTGGTTTCTTGTCAAATGTAGAGATAAAAAACAATCTATATTAAAATCTGAAAGTCTTTTTTCAACCGGGACCCTAAATTTATATTCATTTTACAAAAGCTTGACCTTAGGGCTAAGCAGAAAAGACTATGTCTGTTTTTACCCTTAATTGTTAATAACTCAAAATCAGCCGGAATAAAGCGTGTTTCTTTTTATAATTTTGTCCATGCGTGATTATAATGGAAAACCGAAGCACTAATTCCCGGAATCTTCTTATAGCCTATGGAATACTTGCCAGCCTGGCTCTTATTTGGGGCAGCTCTTTTATTCTGATCAAAAGAGGGCTGGAATTCTATTCCAGCGCTGAAGTCGGGGCTTTGAGAGTTTCCATCACGTTCCTGGTCCTGAGTCCTTTTGCTCTTTCAAGGCTCAGGAAATTAAGCTTTCAGGAATGGAAGTACTTAGCCATCGTGGGATTAATCGGGAGCGGTTTCCCCGCATTTCTTTTTGCAAAGGCCCAGACCGGCATTGACAGCTCCCTTGCCGGCATCCTGAATTCATTGACCCCATTATTCACCATGGTTATCGGTCTAAGCTTTTTTTCGCTGAAGATCAAGTGGTTTAATATGGCAGGGGTCCTGATCGGGCTTGCAGGTGCCATAGGCCTGATCAGCATCAGCGGCGGCAGAAGCTTTGAGTTCAATATTCAATATGCTATTTATATCATTATTGCAACCGTTTGTTATGCCACTAACGTAAACCTGGTCAAATACAAGCTCCGGGATGTTGATGCCCTTACTATAACCGCTTTATCTTTCTTTATCATCGGGATGCCTGTTTTGCTCTACCTTTTGATCTTTACAGAGTTTATCCCTCAGATATCGACAGAACCAGCGGCACTGAAAGCGCTGGGTTATATCGGCATCCTCGCTGTCGTTGGTACCGCCCTTGCGCTGATTGCGTTCAACAAGCTTGTTAAATTGGCCAGCCCGGTTTTCGCCGCATCGGTCACTTACCTCATCCCTGTGGTTGCCGTATCCTGGGGGTCTATGGATGGTGAAAAAATGACCCCTGTATCTTTTTTATGGATGGCGGTAATTCTTCTGGGAATATTCCTGGTGAATAAGAAAAAGATTGTATCTCATTAATTTTTTATCTTATTTACGTTGTTGATTGAAAAATATTTGTACTTTTGCGCTTCCAAAATTTGACCGATCGATAAACAAATCCGTAATGTACGCAATAGTTGATATAGCAGGACAGCAATTCAAGGTGGAGAAAGGCCAGGAGCTCTTTGTACATCGTCTTGAAGGAGAAAAAGGCGCAAAGTTAGACTTTGACAAAGTGATGCTCATTGACCATGAGGGGAAGACTACAGTTGGGACTCCTGTCATTAAAGGCGCCCATGTTGAGGGGACTATTCTTGAGCATTTGCGGGGAGACAAACTCTTCGTATTCAAGAAAAAACGCCGAAAGGGTTATAAAAAGTTCAACGGTCACCGTCAGTATTTAAGCCTGTTGAAGATAGAAGACATTGTGGAGAAGGTGTCGAAACCCAGGTCGAAGAAGGCTACTGCGGCATCCGTGGAAGAATCGGCTGCTCCTGAAGCAATCCAGAAAAACGATAATTTGATTTAATTTTGCATCACCTTAAATAACTCAGAGATATGGCTCACAAAAAAGGTGCAGGTAGTTCCTCCAACGGTCGCGAATCACACAGCAAGCGACTGGGAGTTAAGATTTACGGAGGCCAGTTTGCCCAGGCCGGCAATATTATTGTCCGGCAGCGCGGAACCCGCCACAATCCCGGCTTAAATGTAGGCATGGGCAAAGATCATACCCTTTTTGCCCTCATCGACGGCAGGGTGGAATTCCGGAAACGCAGAAACGACCGTTCATACGTTTCGGTTATCCCGGTTGAAATCATGGAAGTCGCTGAAATTGCAGCTAAATAAGATTTATCCAAAATCAATCCTCATATAGAGTGAAGACCCGGTGTGAAAATGCCGGGTTTTTTTATTCCACCGTTCCACCGTTCCACCGTTCCACTGTTCCAAAAACAGTACCTTTGCCATGCAAATTTCAAATTATGTTACAGATCGGTTTTATCAGGGATAATAAGGATGAAGTTATCCGCAGGCTTGCTATTAAGAACTTTAAGGCTGATGAAATTATAAGACAAATCGTCTCATTGGATGATAAAAGAAGGGAAACCCGGAAAAAGCTCGATGACGGCCTGGCAGAGGCAAACCTGGCAGCCAAAGAGATCGGGGGATTGTATCAGCAAGGGCTTGCGGCAGAAGCCAATACTTTAAAAGAGAAAACAGGAAATCTGAAGGTACTCACCCGGGATCTTGCGGTTCAGATGGATGAAATTACGGTTCAGCTTAACGAGTTGCTGGTGCAGTTGCCGAACCTCCCCCACTCTTCCGTTCGGCCCGGTCATTCCGCTGCCGATAATGAAGTAGTATATGAATGGGGCCGTTTGCCTGAATTGGGAGAAGGAGCTAAACCTCACTGGGACCTGGCCGGTGAATACGACATCATTGATTTTGACCTTGGCAGCAAGGTGACTGGCGCCGGTTTTCCTTTTTATAAAGGTAAAGGTGCCAAATTGCAGCGCGCCCTGATCAATTTCTTCCTGGAAGAGGCCATTGGAGCTGGCTACACAGAATTCCAGCCGCCATTATTCGTCAATGAAGATTCCGCTTACGGTACCGGCCAGCTTCCTGACAAAGATGCGCAGATGTATGCGATCGGCCTTGATAAGCTTTATGCAATTCCTACGGCTGAAGTGCCTGTCACGAATATTTACCGGGATGTCATCCTGAAGCATTCTGAATTACCCATTAAAAACGTAGCCTATTCAAGTTGCTTTCGCCGCGAAGCCGGTTCATACGGGAAAGATGTAAGGGGATTAAACCGCCTACACCAGTTCGATAAGGTAGAAATTGTCCAGATCGCTCATCCTGATACTTCTTATGAAAGATTGGAAGAAATGCGGGGTCATGTAGCTTCCCTACTGCAAAAACTGGAATTGCCATTCAGAATTATCAGGCTCTGCGGAGGCGATATGAGTTTTACATCAGCATTGACCTATGATTTCGAGGTTTATTCAGGCGCCCAGAAAAGGTGGCTTGAAGTAAGCTCAGTATCTAATTTCGAAAACTTCCAGGCGAACCGGATGAAACTCCGCTATAAAGATGCAGAAGGCAAGATTCGCCTGGCCCATACACTAAACGGCAGCGCCCTGGCGTTACCCCGGGTAGTAGCAGCACTGCTGGAAAATAACCAGGTGGCCGGCGGTATAAAAATCCCCGCCGCCTTGACTAAATACACAGGATTTGAGCTTATTACGCGATAAAAGATTATCTGCATTAATCATTATAGCCTGGTTTGTCTTGTTTATGACAATCCCGGGGCTGAATGTTTATTCCCAGGTATTTCCGGAAGTCAATACCCCTGCTGCGCAGCAAAAGCAGCAGGAGCAGGAAAATAAAAAACTCGCTTTTCAATATTATGGTAACAAGGACTATGAAAAGGCACTGGAACTCTTTCGTGATCTCTATGACAAGCAACCCACCCATCATCATTATACTTATTATTTATTCTGCCTGACCGCGCTTGATAAATTCAGCGAGGCTGAAAAGCTGGTCAGAAGCAAGATTAAGGATGAGCCGGGATCTTACCGCTATGAGGTTGACCTGGGGTATATTTACCTGTTGACGGATAAACCTGAAAAAGCCACAAGGAGCTTTGATGACGTGATCGAAAGGATAAAACCTAACAAGGCGAATATCACAGAGATTGCAAATGCTTTTCTTACCCGGCAGTTATATGAATATGCCATTAAAACCTATTTGCGCGGGCGTGAGCTATTGCAATACTCAGTTCTATTTAACCAGGAACTGGCCCTGGTTTATGAGATGAGCGGAAATTACAACGCTATGATCGAAGAATACCTGGATATGCTTGAGCGTGATCCGTCGCAACTTGAAATGGTGCAAAACAGGTTTCAGAATATTTTAAATAAAGATATTGAAGATAAAATAAGCAATGCACTTAGGGAATCCTTGTTAAAAAGGAATCAACGCAGCCCTGAAAATCGTTATTACGGTGAAATGTTACTCTGGCTTTCGGTTCAGCGGAAAGATTTTGAATTCGCCCTTATCCAGGCAAAGTCTATGGATGTAAGGTTCAATGAGGGAGGCATGTTTGTTTTCAGCATTGCTAATCTCAGCCTGTCCAATAAAGATTATGCTGTCGCCATTGAGGCTTTTAATTATCTGCTTAAAAAGGGACCATCAAATCCCTATTATGCTGAAAGTCTGACAGGAACCCTTCAGACTAAATTCCTCAGGATCACGGAAGGCTACAATTACCAGATTAAAGAGCTTCAATCCCTGAAACAGGAATATATTACTGCCCTCGATGAACTAGGAAGGAATGCCCGGACGGTTGTACTGATGCGTGACCTTGCTCATCTGCAGGCTTTTTATCTCAACGAACTGGATGAGTCGGTACTGTTGCTTGAAGAGGCAATTAATATTAATGGTGCGCCTGAAAAAGTCAAAGCCGTGATCAAACTCGAACTTGGGGACATTTATTTATTCGTGGGAAAGATTTGGGAAGCTTCGCTTCTTTATTCGCAGGTTGAAAAAGCTTTCAAGAATGATCCCACCGGTCATGAAGCGAAATTCAGGAATGCGCGTCTGTCTTACTTCATTGGCGAATTTGACTGGGCCAAAGCACAATTGGATGTTTTAAAGGCAGCTACGTCCAAATTAATTGCCAACGATGCCATGGAACTTTCGCTGCTGATCAGCGACAATATGGACCCCGACAGCACATATACCGGGCTCTCGCTTTATTCACGAGCCGATCTGCTCATTTACCGGGGGCAGGACAGTTTGGCCATACTGACCCTTGACAGTATCCGGATGCTCGGACTTTATCATTCACTGGATGATGAAGTACTGTTTAGCAAAGCGGGGATTTATATCCGTAAAAAAGATTTCATAAGTGCAGATTCTGTCCTGGATAAAATCGTCAGGGATTACCAATATGATATCCTGGCCGACAATGCTTTGTTTAAAAGGGCCGGACTTCAGGCAGGTGTGCTGAACAACAAGGAAAAGGCCATGGAGCTTTATCAGCAGCTGATGCTGGATTATCCGGGGAGCCTTTTCACGACGGAAGCGCGTAAGCGTTTTCGCCAACTCCGTGGTGATTTTAACAATTAAGCCAATACCAGGTGAGTACCTTCATTAAACCAAAAAAACACTTAGGTCAGCATTTTCTTAAGGATGATAATATAGCCCGGAAAATAGTTGACAGTTTACAGTCGGCAGAAATATCAATACTTGAAATAGGACCCGGGATGGGGGTTCTGACAAAATTTTTGCTTGAACTTCCGGACAAAGAATGCTATTTCATGGATACCGACCGGGATTCCATCCAATACCTGAACGAAGCTTTCCCTGAACACACGGACAGGTTCATCCATGCTGATTTCTTAAAATTCGATCTTAATAAGCTCTTTTCGGGCAGGATTGCTATCATCGGAAATTTCCCTTATAACATTTCCAGCCAGATTTTATTTAAGGTACTGGATCACCGCCAACAGGTTACCCAAGTAGTTGGTATGATACAGAAAGAGGTAGCCGAGCGTTTGGCTGCCGGTCCCGGATCAAAGACATATGGTATCCTGAGTGTCCTGTTACAAGCTTATTACCGGATCGAATACCTGTTCACTGTCAATGAAACTGTTTTCATCCCACCTCCAAAGGTCAAATCGGCGGTTATCCGCTTGAGCAGGAATGACAGGGAGAAGCTGGACTGCGATGAGGTGCTGTTTTTCAAGGTGGTCAAAACGGCTTTTAACCAACGGAGAAAAACGCTCAGAAATTCCCTGAAGACTTTTTATATTGATTATGAAAGAGGGGAATTGGAGCATTTGGCCAGCAAGCGGGCGGAAGAGCTGGGTGTGGAGGATTTTGTAAGACTGACCCGGCTGGCGATTTAAGCTTTCCTGTTTTGTTGATTTACAATTTACAGTTTACAATCTAAGATCTTAGATCGGAATTTGAAAACTGTAAATCAATTTTTTCCCAAAGGCCGGGTATATTTTGCCATTTTTCCGGATAAATCATAAAAAATCATTATGGACAGAAAAGATCTCGAAGCGAGACTGATCGATTTTTCCATCAGAATAATTGACCTGTGCCAATGCTGTGAATTCAACGAGTTCACACATCATCTTTCAAAACAGATTGTTAGGTCGAGCAGTTCTTCAGCCTTAAACTATGGCGAAGCCCAAAGCGCGGAATCCAGAGCAGATTTTGCACATAAGCTGAGCCTTGTTCTCAAAGAATTGCGGGAAACAAACATCAACCTTATAATCATTGATAAATCAGGAATATGCCGGCAAAAAGAGTCGATCGCTGATCTGCTGAATGAAAGCAACGAACTTGTAGCAATTTTTCAGAAGTCGGTCACGACGCTGAATAAAGGACGGAAAAAGCAGCAATAATTTACAATTTACAGTTTGCAATCTAAGATCTTAGATCGGAATTTGTAAATTGTAAATCAGTGAAAAACCTCTTATCAGTCAGTGATTACCAGTTTTTTGGTCCCAAGTTCCTTTCTGTTATCAAATAACTTAAAAAGGAATACCCCACAGGGCAAGTTTGGCAAGTCAATTCTGACTGGGGCCAGATTGCAGGAAAAATTGCCAGAGGAGACTATCTTCCCATTCATGCTGAGGATTTGATAATACAACTCTTTATCAGCCAGTGAATAACTGACCCAAATCTGATCATGAGCAGGGTTTGGAAATATCGACCAGGCATAATCATTGACATTCAATCCTGACTGAATTCCCACCAGTTGGTCAACAGAAAACGTGTACATCGAACGGCCATAGGTGGCTGCTACAAGCGTTCTTGTCGGCTGATGGAAGTCCAGGTCAACGATGGGGACATTCGGCAGGTTATCACCCAGCATCGACCAGTTCTGGCCGAGGTTCCGGGTTACAAACACGCCAAAATCAGTTGCGAGGTAAAGTGTCGGATCAAGGGAAGGGTCAACGATGATATCATTTGCCGGGGCCTCTGGCAGGTCGCCGGTGATGTCCTGCCAATTCCCTCCACCGCCGGTACTGCGAAAAACATGCGGCAAGTAATTGTCATACCGGTATCCCGACAGGGTAATATAAACGGTCATTTCATCATAGGGATCGACTGCCACGCGGGTAACCCAGCGTAAAGGCAGGCCTGAGGAAATATTTATCCAATTACTTCCCCCGTCTATAGTCCGCCATACATTGCCATCATCGGTGCCAACATAAATGAACTGGCTGTTTGAAGGGGCAACCGCAATCGTGGTAATTGTACCATATACCACATTGCTGTTTACACCGCCGTTTGTAAGGTCGGGGCTTATAACCTGCCAGGTTTCCGCCCTGTTAGTCGTTTTATACAACCTGTTCGCTCCGAAATAAAGTATTTGCGGATTATTCGGATCGAAGACAAAAGGAGTATTCCAGTTTTTGCGGTCGGAACTGCTGATACCGTTCATAGCAGAATTAAAGCTCAGCCCGCCGTTTGTTGAGCGGGCAAAGTTACCGTATTGATATTCGGCATAGATATAGTTATTATCGGACGGGTCGACGAGAACGAAAAAGCCATCGCCCCAATAGATGCTTTGCCAGTCGCCTGTACCTCCGGAAAGGGTCCGGTTAGTGCCATTATCCTGTGTCCCGCCATAAAGCCTCTGGGGGTTTTGTTCATCGACCTCGCAAGTATAAAACTGGGTGATAGGAAGATTTTCCAGGAAGGTCCAGTCCGATCCGCCGTTATTTGACAGATAAATTCCTCCATCATTGCCAAGTACAACGAAATTGTGGTTCAGGGGATGGGCAACCAGGTCATGTTGATCGACGTGTACTGCGGATGAGATCATTGGCCAGCTATTTCCTCCATCGGTTGTTTTATAAAGATCAAACCCGATGGCGTAAGCGATATCAGGGTCGACCGGGTCGATGCTGATCCGGCCGAACCACCATCCATAAGATGAATACATATCGCCAAGGTCCCCGTCGTTGGTGCGGAACCATGTATCGCCCCCGTTGTCTGACCTGTAAACACCGGCGAAATAGCCGATATTATCGGCATATATTGCATAAAGGATATTCGGATCTGATTCCGAGATATCAATCCCTATCCTTCCATTTGCAGGTGATGAGAAAGGAAGGCCGGCGGTCAGCTCTGTCCAGGAATCCCCGCCGTCATAACTGCGATAAATACCGCACCCCGGGCCACCGTAATTTCTGCGGTCCGGCCTGCGTACCCTTTCCCAGAGGGAGGCATAAAGCGTATCCGGGTGGTTGGGATGCATTACAATATCTATGGCACCGACAGAATCATTAATATATAAAACATTATCCCAGTTTTCTCCTCCATCGATTGTACGGAATACGCCTCTTTCGGGGTTATCCGAAAAAAGCCGTCCCATGGCAGCAACAAAGCAAACCTGCGGGTCAGAAGGGTGAATGACCAACCGGCCGATACTGCCGGAATTCTCCAGGCCGAGGTTCTCCCAGGAGCTTCCGGCATCGTTGGATTTGTAAATCCCGAAACCGTCGTAAGCCATGGAACCACCGCCCGCGTTGGCTTCTCCGGTACCAACCCAGATGATGTCCGGGTTTGACGGGGCAATGGCTATATCCCCAATAGATATGCTGAGTTCGTCATCAAAAATGGGAACCCATGATTCGCCGGTATTTGTGGTTTTAAAAATTCCTCCGGAGGCTGCACCGGCGTAGATTGTCTGCATATCGGAAGGGTGCATGGCAACGGCAGAAATTCTTCCCCCGATATTTAACGGACCCTTGAACACCCAACCTTCGCCTCTTTCAACCCTTTCCTTCCTGATCTTTTGCGACTGCTCCCAGGCAAGCTGCCGTGCTTCATAATTAATCTCCGGGTACGGGAATGCCCTCTGAAGGAAGAACCATTCATTCGGGGTTTTCTTAACCTCAGTTTCTGCCTTCCTTCCATAATGAGTAAATAGGATCACAACCGAGATTATTGGCATGACAATGAAAAGAAAGAGGAGAATTTTTTTCATATTTTTTTATTTCACCGCTTCCATTCCGGAACGCGGCCTGGTGTCCATGGGGCGCCCAATTTATCCAGTTCGTCTTCCAGTGCTTTCAGGTCTGTTTCGGCAATTTCTTTCAACTGAACCAGGATCGGAGGAAACTCCTCTTCCAGCAATGCGTATTGGTCGCGCTGGGTTTGCGTGGGAGTGGAAGTATTCCCGCAGGAAGCTTCCATAATCGCGCCCAGCCGTGAATTAACAGAAGGAGGTGCCGGCAGGTTTTCCTCATCACTTGCTTTGGGAACCTGGCCATTCATAGCCCAGAGGATACTATCCAGCTTTTTCTCCACTTTTTCAGATTCACCCATTAAAGTAAAAGGAGCCCCGGGTGTATTCTGTATGGCCTGTTTCACATACTGGACCCGTTTCATCAGGTCTTTCGCATATTCATCAGCAGCATTCACGGCATTGATCAGAGCAGACACTTTATCCTGGAAGGCTATCAACTCCGCCCGGTCAGCCGGGGGAAGTGAGGTATTATTAAGCACTTTGGCTTCAAACTCAACCGGACCTGCAAGTTCCTTCACTTCTCCATGGAATACCATCGACATAGAAATTGTATATTTACCCGGCATTGCCAGGATACCTCCACTTCCGGCAGAATATGGATCAAATTTTTCTTTCTTCAGATCTATCCCGTAATTTTTCGCATAACGCAAATCCCAGGTAATCCGCGAAGTACCTTTGGAGGGGCTGGTTGAAAGCTTTCTGACAATATTTCCTTTCATATCTTTTATCGTGAAGATGAGATAAGGAGGGATTTCTTTCTCTTCAGCCTTTAACTCATCCATATTCGGGATAGGAATAGGTTCTTTTTCTTCGACGAGATCTTTTTCTTTTTCCTTTCTTAATTCCTTCAGTGTTTTGGGAACATCTTTAAGATAATAAGTAAAAGTAGCGCCGAATGCAGGATTAGGGGCATAGAAGAAATTTGACCCCTGGCCATAAAGGCCGCCATCCTGGGTGAACATGAGGGCATCTTTTACCGGGAAAATATGAGATTCTTTTTCCCTTGTTTCTGTCGACAGCTCGCGGAGAGGTGCATAATTATCAAGAATATAGAAGCCCCTGCCAAAGGTTGCCAGGACAAGGTCACATTCTTTTTCCTGAATAGCGATATCCGGCACTTTAACCGTCGGGATTCCAGATTTCAACTGTGTCCAAATTTTACCGCCATCAAGGCTGAAAAAAACGCCAAATTCAGTTCCTGCAAAAAGCAGGTTGGGATCAATAAAGTCCTGTGCAATGCTGAGGACGGTGTATTTTTCAGGAAGATTTCCGGCGATTGACACCCAGGTTTTGCCTTTGTCATTGCTTTTCAGAAGATAGGGTTTGGAGTCATCTCTCTGGATGTTGTCAAAGCTGGCATAGACGACATTTTCATCAAAGCGGTCGGGCATAATATCACTGACAAATGTATATTCGGGCACCCCAGGGAATCTGACTGTCTTAGACCAGTTCTGACCGGCATCTTCGGTAACCTGGATCACGCCATCGTCAGTACCGACATAAATAAGGTCAGCTTTAACAGGTGATTCAGCTAAGGAAACCCCTGTTCCGAATAACGAAGTAGAAACATCTTTTGCCACGGCATCCACACCCCAGTATCGGCCCATGACCGGCCAGGTATTGCGGTCGGTTTGTGTGGTGATGTCGCCGCTGATAACTTTCCATGACTGCCCGCGGTCGTCGCTACGGAAAACCTTATTGGCAGCCATATACAGCCTTGCAGGAGAATGCGGGCTCAGGATAAATGGTGCATTCCAGTTCCATTTGTAGGTTTCTTCTCCTTTAATTGGCTCAGGACGGATCTTTGTTCTTTCACCACTTTTCTTGTCATACCGGTAGATATTTCCATACTGATAGGCAGAATAGACGATATTCGGGTTGGTTGGCTCGATGGCCTGGAAGAAGCCGTCACCACCGAGCGTCACGATCCATTCGAAGCTCGAAACGCCATTATGGCAGGTATTCCTGCTAGGGCCGCCCAGGCTGCTGTTATCCTGAGTTCCTCCGTATACCCAGTAAAAAGGCTCGGTATTATCGACATTAACGCGATAGAACTGGGTAACCGGCAGGTTAGTCTTGAAATAATAATTCTTCCCGGCATCGAAAGTTTCATAGACTCCACCGTCGCCGCCAATCATGAAATGATCGGTATTATCGGGATCGATCCATAAGGCGTGATCATCGACATGCCGGTCATTATTACCGACAGAATACCAGGTTTTCCCACCATCGAGTGTAACCTGCGAAACTGTTTCCATAGAATAGACTTTATCCACATTCTTAGGATCGCAATAGATTTCATTATAATATTGGCCCTGGGCAGAATGGTCACTCATTTTCGACCATGATTCGCCGCAATCTGAGGACCTGAAGAATCCTCCCGATTCGCCTTCTGCTTCTATAATGGCATAAACCACATTTGGGTTTGCAGAAGAAATCGCGATACCGATCCCGCCCATATCGCCACCGGGCAAGCCTGAGGTGGTTTTATTCCATGTTTTCCCACCGTCGGTACTTTTATAGATTGCAGTTTCCGGCCCTCCGCCGATTTTTGTATAAATATGGCGGCGGCGCTGCTCAGAAGTGGCAAACATGATGTCAGCATCTTTCGGGTGGATGATCACGTTGTTTACACCGGTGTTTTCGCTGATAGCGAGTACTTTCTCCCAGCTTTTTCCACCATCATTGGTACGGTAAAGTCCGCGGTCGCCGCCCGGGCCCCAGACGGATCCTTCTGCAGCTACAAAAACCAGGTCGGTATTATCGGTGTGTATCGCGATCATACCGATCTGACGGGATTCTTTTAGTCCCATGTTTTTCCATGATTTACCCCCGTCGGTGCTTTTATATACGCCATCTCCGCAGCCGAGCGCACGCTGGTGGTTATTTTCGCCGGTACCGGCCCAGATCACGTTATGGTTTTTGGGGTCCATAGCCAGGCAGCCGATGGAATACGCGCCATAATCATCGAAAACAGGCTCGAAAGTATTGCCGTTATTGATGGTTTTCCAGATATGCCCGCTGGCAACGCCCACGTAATATTCGTTATGATTGCCAGGGTTTACAGCGAAGTCCGCGATCCGGCCCGAAGTAAGTGCGGGCCCGATACTCCGGAATTTCAGACCGCCGATGTCGCCGGATTTTATTGTATCACTGATGACATTTTCTTTTTCTTTTTTTTCTTTCTGGCCAAGGGCTGGAGTTAATGCCATTGTAAAGGCGAGTAGCAGAAACATTCCTCTCACGGGGTGAGGCAATAATCTTTTAAAAAGCATAATAATTGGCTTTTGGTTGATAAATATTTTTCAGGGGATGGTGGCTTCTCCTGAAGTTTCAAAGTTAGAAAAAGAAAGGATTATATTGATTCCTGATTTATTAATTTCAGGTTTGGATTAACGAATGGAAATAATCAAACACAATCCTCGCTTTGGCCTGTCCAACAGACTTTTCGAGGTCAGCCAAAGTCAGTTTGCGGATCTTGCTGACCGACTTAAAATCGGTTAGCAGTTTTTTTGCCGTTTCCTCCCCTATTCCTGTGATTATTGTCAGCTCCGTCTTCAGGGTAGCTTTCTCTCTTTTTTTTCGGTGATGGGTAATTCCGAAACGGTGTGCCTCATCCCGCAGACGTTGCAAAATTTTCAGAGTTTCCGACTTTTTATCGATATAAAGCGGAAGCGGATCGTCAGGATAGTAAATTTCTTCCAGCTTTTTGGCTATGCCGATGATGGTGATCTTCCCGCGAAGGCCGAGCTTTTCCAGGCTTTTAAGTGCAGCACTGAGCTGGCCTTTCCCCCCGTCCACCACAATGAGCTGCGGAAGAGGCTTACTCTCCTCGGTCTGTCTTTTATAACGACGGTAAATCACCTCCTCCATCGAGGCAAAATCATCCGGTCCTTCCACAGAGCGGATATTATAATGACGGTACTCATTTTTATCAGGACGGCCATTACGGAAGCAAACCATGGCTGATACCGCGTAATCGCCCTGAAAATTAGAGTTGTCAAAACATTCGATAAGGACCGGTGGTTCTTTCATCCGCAAATCTTTCATCATCGTTCCAAGTATCCTTTTACTACGGCGTTCCGGCTCCAGCAACTCGAGCTGTTTTTCTTTATCCAGCTTGTAATACTTCGCATTTCTTTCCGACAATTCGAGTAAATGTTTCTTATCACCAATCTTTGGAACCGTGATGGTCACCCCGGGAAGTTCCAATTCCAAGGTAAAAGGGACCAGTATCTCTTTTGCCTCACTGGCCAGGCGCCGGCGCAGGTCAAATACAGCAATGGCCAGCAGCTCTTGTGGTGTCTCTTCCAACTTTTTCCTGATCTCCACCGTATACGCCTGGATGATGGCGCCGTGAGCGACTTTCAGGAAGTTTACATAAGCCGCCTCTTCCCCGTCGATGATCGAAAAAACATCCACCTCACCGATCTTTGGGTTTACAATGGTTGACTTAGCCTGGTATCTTTCCAGCAGAGTAATATTCTCCTTAACAGCCTGCGCTTTCTCAAATTCATATGCTTTTGCATGCCGGTCCATCTTTTCTTTCAGCTCTTTCATCACCCCGCTGAAGTTCCCTTTGACCATTTCCCGGATGCCTGCAAGATTTACTTCATAATTATCTGCCGCCTGCAGCCCGACACACGGGCCCAGGCAATTACCCAGATGATATTCGAGACAAACGCTGAATTTCTTTTCCGCTATATTTTTCTCAGTGAGTTTTAAACCGCAGGTCCTCAGGGGGTAAATTTGACGAATCAATTCCAGCAGGGTATTCATCATTTTGACCGAAGCATAGGGACCGAAATATTGCGAGCCGTCACGAATTACGGTCCTGGTCGGGAAGATTCTCGGAAAAGGCTCGTTTTTAATGCAAATCCATGGGAAGGTCTTGTCATCCTTCAGCATGACATTATAACGCGGCTGATTCTCCTTGATCAGGTTATTTTCGAGCAAAAGAGCATCGAGTTCGGAGCCTACAACGATATGCCTGATGTCAGCCGTTTTGCGCACCAGCAAATTCAGCCTCCCGCCCAGATTCTCCCGGTTAAAATAGGAGGAGACCCGTTTCTTCAGGTTCTTGGCCTTGCCCACATAAAGCAACTTTCCCTCCTTGTCGTAGAACTGGTAAACTCCTGGTTTGTCGGGCAAGGAGCGTAGGAGTAGCGAAATGTCCATTAATTTTAAATTCTAAATTCTAAATTTTGAATTAGGGACTATATTAATCAATTTTAAATTTCTCCTTAATGCGTTCCAGCCCTGAGCTGTTATTTCCACTAATTGCTCATCGCCGGTGACCAGGTTCGCTCCCTGTGATAATTCCGTCATATGGCCGATGATTGATATACCGGGAATGGACCTGGCCTTCTCAAAGTCTTTCTGGTCGATGGTGAAGAGCAGTTCATAATCTTCCCCGCCGTTCAGGGCAGCTGTCCACGGGCTGATGCCAAAAACGCCGGCCATATTGATTGTGGTCGGGTCGATAGGGATTTTATCTTCATAGATCCGGCACCCAAGTTTTGAACCGGAGCAGATATGCAGGATCTCCGAGCCAAGACCATCGGAAATATCGATCATGGCAGTCGGTTTTACATGTGCTTCTTTCAGCAGGCGGATAATGTCGGTCCTGGGTTCGGGTTTTAGCTGTCGTTCCAGGATATAATCAAAACCTTCCAGGTCTGGCTGCAGATTCGGGTCACCCTGAAATGCCGCCTTTTCCCTTTCCAGCAAAAGGAGGCCCATGTAAGCACCGCCCAGGTCGCCGCTGACGCAAACCAGGTCATTTTCATGCGCCGTATGGCGGTAGACAACTTCATCCGGATCAACCTCCCCTACGATGGTAACAGACAGGAACAATCCCCTGACGCTGGATGTGGTATCGCCTCCGACGAGGTCGACATGGTAAACTTTACAGGCCTGGCGGATGCCGGCGTAGAGTTCTTCCAGTGCTTCCACCGGGAATCGGTTGGAGACTGAAAGACCCACAAGCAGCTGCCTGGCAATGCCGTTCATGGCAACAATATCGGAGATATTCGCCACAGCGGCTTTATATCCCAGGTGCCTCAGCGGCGTGTATGACAGGTCGAAATGCACACCTTCCACCAGCAAATCGGTGGAAACAAGGGTAAGCCTGCCCTTGTTATCTATGACAGCTGCATCATCGCCCACACCGTACAGGCTGCTTTTATTCTCCAGGCTGATATTCCTGGTCAGGAGGTCGATCAGGCCGAACTCTCCGAGTTCCGACAGTTCGGTGCGGTTAGTTTTTTCCAGGTCCATGGCTATTTCATAGAATGATTGCAAAGGTAGGGAATTTTATCAGCGGGGAGGCAGGGAAGCGGGGAAATTGAAATTTGAAATTAGAAACTTGGAACCTTCATTGCCGAATCATAATCGATGATCAGGTTTTTTAATCCCCACTGAATTACCTGGTGATAATTTGCACTATCCACATCATAGACTATTCTGCTTGAAATTAAATCCTTTTTCCTGAGCCAGGAGATATGCTTTTCATCAACTTTTCCTGCAAAACTCGATAGAAAATCAGGTTTGAAATTTTTCGGGAACAGGCAATATATCCATTCTTTTCCGGAGTTAAACCCCTCCAAAGCTGTATTTATTCCCGGGTAATTATATTCGATATAAAAAACTACAAAACCACTTGTACTGGCAATTATGGATGATCCGGAGATATCATAAGATTGAATAATGCTGACTAATTCATCAATATCATCGATATCTTTCAATTTCATGTCAAAATAAATGATGAAATCATCTTTGTAATTATTCAGCAATTCTTTCAATGTCAGGACATAACTGCCGGATTCAATGCCGTTAAACAGAATGTGGCGCCCCTTGATCTGCGAAGTGCTCAAATCACAGATCTTGCTGTTAATCCCGAGCAACCGGCTGCAATCTTCATCATGAAAAAGAATGAATTCATTATCTGATGATTTCCTGATATCAATTTCCAAACCAGTAAACCCTCTCAATTTGGCAGCTTCTATTGCCTCTTTGGTATTTTCAGGGTAGTATTCCGATAATCCCCTGTGTGCAAACAGAAATTGGGAATTGCCATCATTAATTGCCTTAATATTAACAGGTTTCTTGCCAAATCCACCACCGATAAACATAAAGCTGAAATAGGCAAGGATCAGCAAGCCTACAATCAGGATAAGTTTCCAGAAGGTTTTCAGATGATTCATCACACTTTTATTCAATATACTTCTTCTCACTTTGCATCAGGAACTGAAATACCTGCAGGTTTGATATCGTATATTCTTCTATCTCATGTAATAACTGCTGCTGCTCATTCTGATAATCTTTTTTGTCCTTATTCCGATATTTGTAAAGAGCTTTCCCGTTATCATTTTTCATAATCAGGAGATACTCCTGGTTAATCACCCCAAATTTATCTTCATGGTTGATAAAAATATACGGCCGGGTATCGGAAAGCAAATCTATTCCTAAAGTATTATTAATATAAGATTGGTTAAGAATTCCCATGATTGTCGGGAAGATATCGATCTGACCACCTATGCAATCAAAGGTCCGTGCTTCTTTTAAAATTCCCGGTGCATAAAAAATGAGCGGCGTATGATGATAATCCATCGGGATGTCATAAACTGTATTGATCGGCGCACCATGATCTGCGACAAAAACAAAAATTGTATTGTTAAACCATTCCTTTGCTGAAGCCAAAGAAATGAATTTTCTCAATGACCAATCGGCATATTCAACCATCTGATCTTTGATATTCTTGTTTTTAGGTTTAAAATAATCCGGGAGATAATAAGGGCCATGGTCACTGGCGGTCATAAATGCCACAAAAAATGGCTTCTTTTCTTTATAAAGATTATCTATGACCGGTATAGAAAATTCGAACATAAAATCGTCGGGGACACCCAAAGTGGTTTTGGCTTCTTTTGAGGGATAATCCGACAGTGTGATGATATTCTCAAAATCATTTGCCCTTAAAAATCCTTCGATATTATCAAACTGACCATCGTGGGTAGTGAAATAAGTCGTGGAATAACCATTCTTCTTTAATGTATTGCCAATCCCGTTATACTTAAACATGGTACTTTCTTTCATAGGGTTCTGGCGATAAATTGCCGGAAATGAAAAAAGCGTACTGAATACACCATTAAAAGTGTGGATTCCAGCCGTATATATATTCTCAAAATAATAGCTTTTGTGCGAAAGGCTGTCTAAAAAAGGTGTAAGGTGTTTGGTATTTCCGTGCCTTTCCATCCTGGCGGTACTCATGCTTTCCATGATCACAATGACCACGTTATAGTTGTTTTCACCTGAAGAATCGGGCAAAATCCGCCTGGCAACCGGGTAATCACCGATAGGCTGATCGATACCCAGGTATTTCCGAACATTTTGGATAGCCAGATTATCATCTATCAATGCAATAGATTTATTTTTTTCATCCAGGCTGTCAAAATAACTTCGCATTAAAGTAAACACCGGGTTCAATCCAAGCTGATTTAAAAAAGCGTTATCACAAAAGTATGCTGTACCGACTTTTATAGGCGATTTTTCCTGGATCCTACCGCGTATCCCAATAAAAATCAATCCCAGGAATAATATACTCACGACAATTTTCAAAGAGAAATGAATACTTCCGGATTGATCCGGTGAAAACTTAAAGATCCTTCTTAACAATTTATAGAAGAGAAATAAGAAAACAATCAGCGGCAAGATGATGATAAAATACCTGGGCTCCTGGAAAATCATTTTAAACATAAAAGCCGGGCTATCAATCCATTGAAATGCCCCTATTGAAAAACGCGAAAAAAACTGGTTGAAATATGGGATATCGGCTGCACAGACGGCAAATGCCATGGTAAACAAAATGAAAACCCAGTAAAATAATACACGATAAATCCAAGCATAATGTTTATTGCGTATGAACAGGACGGAAATGATGATGAAAGGCAGCAACAGTATATACCCTGAAATCACCACATCAAACCTGATCCCGATAATGAAGGTCATAATGATTTTAAAAAAATCGCCTCGGATAGAATCAATCCTCTCCAATTGCGATAAAAAAAGAATTAACCGGAAGCAAAAAAAGATTGCAATAACGGTTAAGTAAGTTTTTAAAATGATTGAAATATTATACCACTTTTTCATCTGACCTATAGTTCATATATCAAAGCTTCATATGGGCGCAAATGATTTTCAGCAGGAGGGATGGGGTAGTTATTCATCAGGATTTTCGTTTTTTTCAATTCAATCCCGGTATTGGCAATTGATATTTTATCTTTAAAATTCAGCAGGACCAATATTTTTTTTCCGTTCAAATCCCGAGTATAAGCATAGACATCAGGATTCTCTTTGTCTAATAATTCATATTGCCCATAGACCAGGGTCAGTTCCTTTTTTCTCAACTGAACCAGCTTCCTGAAATAGTTAAGCACCGAATTGGGATCATCTTGTTGAATGGCGACATTTATGCTTTGATAATTTGGATTAACTTTTAACCATGGGTTTCCGGTCGTAAAACCTGCATTGGGTGAATTATCCCATTGAAAAGGCGTCCGTCCATTATCCCTTGCCGATATTTTCTGGGCTTCGGTGAATTTTTTCACATCCCCGTTATTATTCACGACTTGCTGGTACATATTAATGGACTCAATATCCCGGTAATCTTCAATATTATCAAACTTTATGTTTGCCATGCCCAATTCATCCCCAGAATAATAATACGGCGTCCCCCTCATTGTCAGCAAAAAAGTTGCAAGCATTTTAGATGAAAGTTCCCTGAATTCAGGACTGTCGTTTCCCCACCTGGTAACCATACGGGGCTGGTCGTGATTACCGAGATAAATGGTGCCCCAGCCTTTTTCAGCAAAAACGCTGTCCCAATGCGAGTAGATCTCTTTAAACTCAACAAGGCTGTAGCCATTTGGGTCTGGTACCTTGAATTCATCGGGAAGATAGCCCAGGCTGACCCCATCGAAATGGTAGGCCATATTTAGCTCGTGGCGCTCAGGGTCAACGAAATCGAGGGCTTCGTTGTATGAAACGCCGGCGCCTTCCGCTACCGTCATGATATCGTATTTGTCTAACACTTCCCGGTTCATGGCTTGCAGATACTCATGCAGGTGTGGCCCGTTCGCGTAATATTTGATCATATCGCCCTTGTATTTTGCCGGCAATTCAGGAAACGTCGTATCTTTTGATATGAAAGGGATGACATCCATACGGAAACCATCGATACCCTTATCGAACCAGAAGCGCATCATGCTAAAGATCTCCTCCCTGACTTCCGGGTTTTCCCAGTTCAGATCAGGCTGTTTTACAGAAAAGTAATGCAGGTAATACGCGTTGGTCAGGCTGTCATATTTCCAGGCATCGTTATTTACATCAAAAAAGCTGTATCGCTTTGCCGGTTTCCCTTTTTCCGCCGGCCACCAGTGGAAATAATTGCGGTAAGGATTGTCGCGGGAACTCCTGGCCTGTTTAAACCACTCCTGTTCCGAACTGCAATGGTTAACCACCAGATCCATCACGAGCTTAAGGCTGCGTTCGTGCATGCCTTTCAGCAGGTTGTCGAAATCCTCCATCGTCCCGAATTCCTTCATGATATCCCGGTAATCGCTGATATCATAGCCGTTATCATCATTCGGCGAAGCATAGACCGGGTTCAGCCATACCACATCGATCCCTAAACTTTTAACATAATCGAGCTTGGAAATGATGCCTTTCAGATCGCCGACACCATCGCCGTCGCTATCTTTAAAACTGCGCGGGTAGATCTGGTACACCACGGCTTCTTTCCACCATTTCCTGTCGGGAATATCATTGCTGCTGTTTTGATGAGATCTATTATCCGGCATTTGGCATGAGGTTACGGTTATAACTATAAATAAAGCAATAAGAACAATGAGATAATTTGGAAATGAGATAATTTGGAAATTTGAAAATTTGAAACTCTTGCACATAGAAATTTGAAACTTGAAATTTGGAATTATCTGATGCTTTCAGCCAGCAAAAGTACAGATTTTCCATCTGTTAATAGCACACGGATGACAAGCCCGCCTGACTGACGTCAGTCGGGCAAGGATGCGACAGATTTTCACGGATTTTTGAAACAGTGAAACATTGGAACCTGGAATTTGGAACTAACGGCAAAGTGTCACCAAACCGCCTTTATACATCCTACATTACCTCTTCATCTTCTTTCCGCCAGGCCGGATCGACGATGCATAGAAACTTCAGGTCGGAATTTCCGGAATTGTGGATATATTGACTTGAATCCGGTGGGATATAAATTGCCTGGCCAGGATTAACTTCTGCTGTTTCATCATCAATATGCATGATGCCTTCTCCTTCCAGAATGTAATACACTTCTGATGTCTTTAATTTATGCGGTTGGGATGTTTTGCCGGGTTTCAGCATCGCATGTGCCAGACTGTAACGAAAATGCAGTTTTTCTTTGTCAGGGTGCAGGATTTCGCGAAGGATGGTATTGTCCCCGGCGAAAAACTCCTCGCAATCCTGTAGGTCTCTGATAAACATTTGATAAATGGTTTAAGTTATTTCAAATCAGCAAGCCCATTAATTTCAGTCTTCAAAGATAAGGCATATGGGTTAAGAAAGCAAGGCGGAAGATGGGGGCATGGAAGCTTGGAAGCGGGTATGCATTGAATTTTAAGTCGATAAAAAACTAAATTCTTTATCAAAACTTTGATAATCAATAATTTTTGTTTTTTCAAAAGACTCGAGTTCCAATAAATCAAGATCTCCGGTAATAATAAAGTTAGCATTTCCGTCTTTGGCGGTTGCCAACAAAAAGTTATCCTTTGGATCCCGGCAAATTTCAACTTCAGAAGTAATTTCAATAATATCAGAGACTACTTCAATTAAATCAAGAAATTGGAGAATTTGAACTTTGTTAAAGTATTTATGAAACTTTGGCCTTGATAAAACGATCACCAATTCATCGAGTTGCTTGGTACTGAGAATTATCCTGATTTTACCTGAGTTAAGATGATCAATTAATCCAGAAAGGCTTTTACCAATCAAAAAAGATACCCAGACATTTGTATCGATGATAACCCTGACTTTATTTGCTATCATAACGGCTCTTCCTTACTTCTTCAACTTCCTTTGTTATCTCATCCCATGTAAGGTTATCTGTTTTCAAAGAATCCAGCAGTTTTTGAAACCTTTGTTTAAAAGTGTTTGATTTAAGCTCATTAATAATCAGCAACTTATCATCATAACTTAATTGTCTGAAGAGGCTTAAAATCTGTTCAGAATTGAGATTTAAAGTGTATGCATCCTCACTTTTCATTATTTGAAAGTTTTTTCAAAGATAATCATAAAAAAATGAATTATGCGATTATCTAATCCGTGAAAATCCATCGCATCCGTGTCATCCGTGTGCTATTCTAATGAAAATAAATCACCTTAATCAGATAGCTGGATCAAACTTTTCTAATCCATCTTTGTTTATTCATTTGAGAGAAAAAAGGCAATTAGCCTATATTTTCTTAAATTTGCAATCACAATTTAGTCTAAATTATTATAAGGCAATGCCGGATACTAATGAAATACTTGATAAGTTAACGCAAAGCGAATATAAATACGGTTTCGTGTCGGATATCGATACGGAAACCGCCCCCATAGGCCTTGACGAAAGTACGGTCCGTTATATTTCTTCGAAGAAAAATGAGCCGGAATGGATGCTTGAATTCCGCCTGAAGGCATATCGGCACTGGCTCACCATGAAAGAGCCGAAATGGGCGCACATCACTTATCCTACCATCAACTACCAGGATATCATCTTTTATGCAGCCCCGAGAAAGAAAAAAAACCTCACCAGCCTCGAAGAGGTAGACCCGGATTTACTGGCGACATTCAATAAACTGGGGATATCGCTTGAGGAACAAAAAAAACTGTCAGGTGTGGCCGTTGATGCAGTCATTGACAGTGTTTCAGTGAAGACCACTTTCCAGGAAACGCTTCAAAAACACGGTATCATCTTCTGCTCCTTCAGCGAGGCTGTCACAAATCACCCGGAACTTGTCAGGAAATATATGGGCATGGTTGTCCCTTACACTGACAACTATTTTGCAGCCCTTAACTCGGCCGTTTTCAGCGACGGGTCATTTTGCTTTATCCCCAAAGGGGTGCGCAGTCCAATCGAACTGTCGACCTATTTCCGCATCAACGCAGCCAATACCGGGCAATTTGAACGGACACTTATCATTGCTGAGGAAGGCGGCTATGTCAGCTATATGGAGGGCTGTACAGCCCCGATGCGAGACGAAAACCAACTCCATGCCGCTGTTGTGGAGATTATCGCGATGGAAAACGCCGAGGTGAAATATTCGACGGTCCAGAACTGGTACCCGGGCGATAAGGAAGGCAAAGGCGGCATTTATAACTTTGTAACCAAACGTGGCCTTTGTAAGGGGGCCAACTCGAAAATATCATGGACGCAAGTGGAAACCGGTTCGGCGATTACCTGGAAGTACCCGAGCTGCATCCTGATGGGCGACAACTCGATCGGGGAGTTCTATTCGGTGGCTGTGACGAACAATTACCAGCAAGCCGATACAGGGACCAAGATGGTTCACATCGGGAAAAATACCCGGAGCACGATTATCTCAAAAGGGATCTCCGCCGGACATAGCAACAACAGTTACCGCGGACAGGTCCGCATCACGGCGAGGGCAGAAAACGCGCGAAATTTCTCCCAGTGCGACTCACTCCTGCTAGGCAGTAAATGCGGCGCACACACCTGGCCTTACATAGATGTGGACAACCGGACGGCCATCGTGGAGCATGAAGCGACGACATCGAAAATTTCGGAAGACCAGCTCTTCTATTGCCAGCAGCGCGGTATCGACATGGAAAAAGCCATCGGGCTGATTGTCAATGGCTATGCTAAAGAGGTACTGAAACAGCTACCCATGGAATTTGCCGTGGAAGCGCAGAAGCTGCTGAGTATATCATTAGAGGGAAGCGTTGGATAAATACAGTTTTAAGGTTTTAGGTTTAAGTTGGGGAATTTATTTAATATTATATTTTTCAAATGAAGTTATTAGAGATAAGAAACCTGCATGTTTCGATCAACGGGAAGGAGATCATCCACGGGTTGAACCTGGAGGTTAATGCCGGAGAAGTGCATGCGATCATGGGTCCGAACGGGACGGGCAAAAGCACACTGGCCCTTGCAATAGCCGGTAAAGATGGCTATGAGATCACTGAAGGGGAAGTCATTTACAAAGGGCAGGTTATCAATGATATGCCACCCGAAGAACGGGCCAGGATAGGCATCTTTCTCGGGTTTCAATACCCTGTGGAAATACCCGGTGTCAGCCTGACCAATTTCATGCGCACTGCACTTAACGAAATCCGCGAATACAGGGGCCTGCCGCAAATGTCAGCCAGTGATTTCCTGAAAATGATGGAAGAAAAAAAGAAACTGGTGGAAATCCAGTCGAAGCTCACCAACCGCTCGGTCAATGAAGGGTTTTCAGGCGGCGAGAAAAAGAAGAACGAGATCTTCCAGATGGCGATGCTGGAACCATTCCTGGCTGTGCTGGATGAGACCGATTCCGGGCTCGACATCGATGCCCTCAAGATCGTGGCTAACGGAGTGAACATGTTGAAGACCCCGGAAAATGCCACCATCGTCATAACCCATTACCAACGCCTGCTGCAATACATAATACCTGATTTTGTGCACGTGATCTATAACGGCAAAATCGTCAGGTCCGGCGGGAAAGAACTGGCTTTGAAACTGGAAGAAAAAGGCTATGAGTGGATTAAAGACTTTCCAGGTCTATAGACCTGCCAAGTCTTAGAGATAAATCTAAAATGAAAGCAACAGTTGAGAACGGTTCGTTCAAAGAAAGACTCCTCAGGCTATATGAGGATCAAGGGAGCGTTATTTCACGGAACGATACACACTATACCGCAAAGGTCAGGTCAAAAGGGTTTGGAAATTTCCGTGCCCTGAACTTACCTGACCGGAAGAATGAATTATGGAAAAATACGGATCTTACCGCCGTCCTCAACCAGGATTACACCAAATATCTTGAAAAGACCGAATCCGGCCCTGATCTCGATTTCATGTTTACCTGCGAAGTGCATAATTTTGAAACCGACCAGGTTTCTTTCCTGAACGGATGGCATGTCCGTACGGCCAAAGATCTTCGTCATTTGCCCGGTGGGATCATTATCGGAAGCCTTGGCGAAGCTTTTCAGCAATATCCCGATTTGATCGAGCGGCACTATGGCCGGTATGCCGATTCCGGCAAGGACCTCTTCCTCGCCATGAACACGGCTTTTGCCCGCGATGGTCTGTTTATATACGTACCCGATAACGTCGTGGTTGAAAAGCCGGTCCAGATGATCAGCATCATCAACCATAATGAAAACCTCCTGCTGCAGAACCGAAATCTGGTTATCATTGGCAAAAACAGCCACATGACGCTGGTGATGTGTGATGATTCGACCAACCAGCAGGCCAGTTTCAACAACTCGGTCACCGAAATTTACCTGGATGAAAACGCAGGCCTGGAGCATTACAAGCTGCAAAACCTCAACAATAACTCCACGTTGCTGAATTCAACCTATTTTCACCAGGAAGCCGGCAGCCGGCTGAATACTTTTGCCATTACCCTGAATGGCGGCCTGATCCGGAATTATTCCAATGTGAAACTTAACGGCCGCGGAGCTGATGCCCATGTCAATGGGCTTTACCTGGTTGATAAGAAGCAGCATGTTGATAACCGCGTCTTCGTAGAACATGCCGTGCCGGATTGCACGAGCAATGAGCTGTTCAAGGGAATCCTCGACGATGAGGCTTCTGCTGTTTTTAACGGCCATGTCCTGGTGCAGCGCGATGCCCAGCGGACCAATGCCTACCAGCAGAACCGGAATATCCTGCTGACCGACAAAGCCACCGTGAACACCAGGCCTTTCCTTGAGATATATGCCGATGACGTTAAATGCAGCCACGGTGCGACCGTTGGGCGACTCGATAACGAAGCGCTCTTTTATCTCCGGTCACGGGGTATTTGCTTAGCCAGCGCACGATTATTGCTCATGTATGCTTTCGCTGCCGAAGTCATCAATAAAATGTCGCTTGATCCCCTCATGTACCGGGTTGATGAGATGGTAAAACAGCGTTTGCGAGGTGAATTGCACGTCTGTGAAACATGCGTCCTGCATTGTGCCAACCAGGAGAAGGAAATCCATTTCGACATTGATCTGAGCAAGATCTGATAATCATTATGCTTTCTTTTAAACAAACTTTAACAAGTGGTGGAACCTTTCTTCAATTAATCTAATTTTACCCACGTAACTTAAAAAATTCCATTGTGAGTTTCGATATTCTTCATATCCGGCACAACTTTCCCATCCTCGATGTGATGGTACATGACAAACCCCTGATTTATTTTGACAACGCGGCCACTACACAAAAGCCGCGGGAGGTGATTGACAGGCTGGTAACATATTACAAGAAGGAAAACTGCAATATCCACCGGGGCGTGCATTACCTGAGCACTCAGGCGACGGAAGCCTATGAAAATGCCAGGAAATCAGTAAAGGATTTCATTCACGCGGCCCACCCACATGAGATAGTATTTACCAAAGGGGCCACAGAAGCTATTAACCTGGTGGCCCAGACCTTTGGAAGGAAGTACATTCATTCCGGGGATGAGATCATCCTCTCCCAGATGGAACATCATTCCAACCTGGTTCCCTGGCAAATGCTCGCCGAGCAGAAAGGTGCCATCCTGAAAGTCATACCCGTCGATGACCAGGGAGAACTCGAAATCAACATGCTCAGAGGGATGATCACCGACCGTACGAAAATAATCGCGCTGACGCATGTTTCCAATGTATTGGGAACTATCAACCCGGTTCACCGCGTGATCAGCCTGGCACATGACCAGGGTATCCCGGTCTTCCTGGATGGTGCACAGGCCGTGCCGCACCTGACCGTCGACATGCAGGAGATTGACTGTGATTTCTATTGTTTCTCGGGGCATAAAGTTTATGGCCCCATGGGAATCGGTGTACTTTATGCAAAGGAAAAATACCTGGAAGAGATGCCCCCATACCAGGGCGGTGGCGAGATGGTCGACCAGGTGACTTTCCAGAAGACCACTTACAATAAATTGCCTTATAAATTCGAGGCCGGAACGCCCAACGTGGCCGGTGTACTGGGGCTGGAAGCTGCCCTGAAATATATCCAGGACCTGGATTTAAAGAAGATCCATGCCTACGAGCATGAGCTGCTTGATTATGCAACGGTAGAGCTGCTGAAAATGGAAAGTGTCCGGATCTTCGGCAATGCCGAGAATAAAATCGGGGTGATCTCCTTTCTGATCGGCAAAATCCATCCATATGACGCCGGAACGATATATGACAAGCTCGGCATCGCCTTGCGAACAGGCCATCATTGCGCCCAGCCGCTTATTGATCGTTTCAATGTCCCGGGAATGGTCCGCGCTTCGCTGGCACTCTATAACACCCTGGAGGAGATCGACCGGTTTATCGAGGCGACAAAGCAGGTGCGCAGGATGCTGGGATAAAGTGGAACGGTGGAACAGTGGAACGGTGAATAAAAAAGCGATATGACCATCCCCGAAATAGAATCAACAATCATCGAAGAGTTCTCGGTTTTCGAGGATTGGATGGATAAGTACAAATACTTGATCGAACTCGGCGAAGGTTTGAAGGTAATCGATGAAAAATACAAAGTGCCTAATAATCTCATTAATGGCTGTCAGGCAAAGGTATGGCTGCATGCTGTTTATAAAGATGGGAAGGTCTGGTTCTCGGCCGACAGCGATGCGGTGATCACAAAAGGACTGGTAAGCCTGATGATCAGGGTGCTCGACGGCCAGTCGCCCGACGACATCCTGAATACTGAACTGGGTTTCCTGGAAAATATAGGCTTAAAAGAACATTTATCGCCGACACGCTCTAACGGCCTGACATCAATGGTCAAGCAGATGAAGCTTTATGCGCTGGCGTTTAAAGCTAAAGGCGTGTAATGGTCATTGGTCATCGGTCATTGGTTATTGGTTATTGGTTATTGGTTATTGGTTATTGGTTAACTTTATTTTTAATTTTTAATTCTAAATAAATTGTGTCTGATATCACTTTATTAAAAAAAGACCTTGAAGAAAAGATCATACAGGAACTGAAAACCGTCTATGATCCGGAAATCCCGGTCAATATATATGACATCGGCCTTATTTATAAGTTGACGATCGATGATGATTTTTTGGTCCATATAATGATGACACTCACCACCCCCAACTGCCCGGTTGCCGAAAGCCTTCCGCAGGAAGTCAGGGAAAAGATCAAAGCAGTCGATGGGGTTAAAGATGTTGACCTGGAGTTAACTTTCGAGCCGCCATGGACAATGGAAATGTTAACGGATGAAGCGAAACTTGAACTGGGACTTATGTAATGCAAGCAATTCCCGGTCCCATATTATCCCAGATTAACTCCCCAAAGGACTTAAAAAGGCTCCATGAGGATCAGCTGCCTGCGCTTTGCAGGGAGATCCGGGATTTCCTCATTGAAGAGACTTCTCAGAATCCCGGACATTTAGGTTCAAGCCTTGGTGCGGTGGAACTGGCGGTTGCCATCCATTACGTTTTCGACACCCCATACGATAAACTGATATGGGACGTGGGCCACGAGGCATACGCGCACAAGATCCTTACCGGGCGAAGGGATGTGTTTCACACGAATAGGATGTATGGAGGAATCAGCGGGTTCCCGAAGATGAGTGAAAGCGAATACGATGCGTTCGGGACCGGTCACTCTTCCACTTCCCTTTCGGCCGCCCTTGGAATGGCTGTTGCTTCAGGCCTGCAGGGCAACCACGACCGACTGCATATTTCCGTGATCGGTGACGCGGCCATTGCTGGCGGGATGGCTATGGAAGCCCTGAACAATGCCGGCATGCACCAGGCTAACCTGCTGGTAATCCTCAACGACAACGGCATTTCCATCGATCCGAATGTCGGGGCCATGAAAGATTATTTGCTTCAAATCGCCAAAAACCAGCCTACCCTTCACACCCGCAGCAATTTCTTCGAATCTTTTAATTTTCAATATTTCGGGCCAACCGACGGGCACGATGTCATTCAGCTTGTTCATCAACTGAAAGAGATAAGGCTTATACCCGGGCCTAAACTTCTTCACGCGATCACAACCAAAGGAAAAGGGTTTAAAAGGGCCGAAGAAGAACAGACGGTTTATCATGCACCCGGCCTGTTCAATAAAGTTACCGGTGAAATAATTGATACCGAATCGCCGGGCAACATCCCGCCGAAATACCAGCATGTATTTGGCCGGACGATCATCGAGCTGGCCGAGCAGAATGCAAAGATAGTCGGTATAACGCCGGCGATGCCAACGGGCTCTTCCCTGAACCTGATGATGGAAAAGATGCCTCACCGGGCATTCGATGTCGGCATTGCCGAGCAGCATGCCGTGACATTCGCCGCCGGCCTGGCAGCCCAGGGCATGATCCCGTTCTGCAACATATACTCCAGTTTCATGCAACGTGCTTATGACCAGGTGATCCACGATGTAGCCCTCCAGAAACTGCAAGTTGTTTTCTGCCTTGACCGGGGCGGGCTTGTCGGGGAAGATGGCGCAACGCACCATGGTGCATTTGACCTTGCCTATTTCAGGGTCATCCCAAACCTGACTATCTGCTCGCCTATGAACGAGGAAGAATTGCGGAACATGATGTACACCGCGCAATTACCAGGAGCCGGCACTTATGTGATCCGATACCCCAGGGGACGTGGCGTGATGCCCGACTGGATAAAGCCATTCAAGGCGCTAACTGTCGGTAAAGGAAGGAAGATCAAAAACGGCAGAGACCTTGCCATCATCTCCATCGGCCATACCGGCAACGAGGTGATTAAAGCTACGGATCAACTCGAATCTGAAGGCATTTCCGCTGCTCATTACGACATCCGGTTTTTAAAACCAATTGATGAAGAATTACTTCACGATATTTTCACCAGGTTCGATAAGATCATTACCGTTGAAGACGGCACCATAACCGGTGGCCTGGGAAGCGCTGTGCTGGAATTCATGTCCGATCACAACTACAAAGCACAGGTGATCCGTCTCGGCATACCTGACCGCTTTATCGAACAGGGAAGCGTCGGCGAGCTGCACCATGAGTGCGGGTATGATGCCTTCGGCATAGTTCAAAGTTCAAAGTTCATAGTGCAAAGTTGAAGACAAAATTCCAAATTCTAAATTCCAAATTCTAAACAAATTCCAAATTCTAAATTCCAAAATACAAAATACAAATAACCGCTAACCAATAACCAATAACAATATCTTTGAACTTTGCACTTTGAACTTTGAACTAATTTATGACCTGGGTTGAAATTACGGTACTCATTTTCTCCGGTTTGGCGGTTGGTTTTATCAACACCCTGGCGGGCGGAGGATCTGTTATTTCCCTCTCCGTACTCATGCTGATGGGACTTCCGGCGCCGGTTGCCAACGGCACAAACCGGATAGCTGTGACAATTCAGACTTTAACGGCAACCACGGTATTTCGTCGTCAGAAAGTCCTTGACCTCAGGAAGGGTACATTGCTCGGTATTCCCTCTGCCATTGGCTCTTTGCTTGGTGCTTATATCGCCGTCGATATCAACGAACTGGTCTTCGAAAGAGCTTTTGCCGTCATCATGCTGGTGATGCTGGTTTTCGTCTTTTATAATCCTGATAAATATATATACGGCAAACAACACCTGGTCGATAAAAAGGTGACTCTCTTGCAGGTGATTATCTTCTTCTTCCTGGGTATTTACGGTGGTTTTGTTCATGTCGGCATCGGCTACTTTCTGCTGGCTGCCCTCGTGCTGAACGCCGGCTACGACCTGGTCAGGGCCAACGCCGTTAAAGTGCTGATCGTGCTGATGTACATGCCATTCTCTTTCCTGGTTTTCATGTATTATAGCGACATCAACTGGACCTACGGGCTGGTCATGACGATCGGTTCGGTGATCGGGGCCTTTATTGCATCACACCTTGCCGTGAAAAAAGGGATCGTTTTTGTAAAGTGGGCCATAGTTATCGTCACCATCTTCATGGCCGGGCATTTTCTCGGGATATATGATATTAAGGGGATGTTTGGGGCGATGCTGGGGAAATAAAAAATCCGCGTTCTATTAATAATAATCCAATGAAGTACTTATTTTTTGGCATAGCGCTTTTCCTTATAGCAGCCTGTTCCCCGGAAAAGTCACAACGTCCGGATTACGTGCTGGTCATCCATGGCGGTGCGGGGGTGATGAACCCTAAAGATTTCACTCCTGAACTGGAAAAAGCTTACCTGGATAAATTGCAGGAAGCCCTGGACAGCGGCAAGGCTGTTTTAAAGACTGGTGGCGCCGCGCTGGATGCCGTGGTGGCTGCCGTGAAAGTGATGGAGGATTCCCCATTATTCAATGCCGGGAAAGGGTCAGTTTTTTCCGAAACTGGCGAGAACGAGATGGATGCGGCCATCATGAACGGCAAAGACTTGTCGGCCGGAGCTGTGGCCGGGGTCCGGACAATAAAAAATCCCATCCTTGCAGCCCGGAAAGTGATGGAGGAGTCGAAGCACGTCATGCTGGTCCGTGACGGGGCAGAGAAGTTTGCTATGGAACATGGCGTTGAAATTGTAGACCCTTCCTATTTCTTCGACCAGAAAAGATACGATGCGCTGCTAAAAGCTCAGAAACACGGTACTGTTGGCGCAGTGGCACTGGATAAATCGGGAAACCTGGCCGCTGCGACTTCCACGGGCGGTATGACCAACAAAATGACCGGCAGGGTGGGCGACACGCCGATCATCGGTGCCGGCACATACGCCAACAATAACACCTGTGCGGTTTCGGCAACCGGTCATGGTGAATTCTTCATCAGATATACCGTGGCACATGATATCTCTGCTTTGATGGAATATAAAGGCTTAACCCTGGAAGAAGCCGCCACGGAAGTGATCTTCGGAAAACTCCTCCCTGTTGATGGCACCGGTGGCATCATCGCTGTCGACAAAGATGGTAATTACACGATGACTTTCAACACCAGCGGGATGTTCCGTGGGGTTGTGACGGCGGATGGGAAGCGGGAAGTGGCGATTTACAAGATATTTTCAGAATCTCCGCTTATTTCACAATAAATTTCACTGCTTTGCTTTCCTCACCGGTCGATAGTTGGAATAAATAAATCCCGCACGGCAACGATAGGTCGTTGAAAAAGAAGTTATTTTGCCCTGTCTCAAACTTTTGGTCTCCAAACACCTGTATTTCCTTTCCGGTTATGTCAGATATTTTCAGGATCACCCATGAAGACTTCTCCAGGCTGAAGCAGATTTTCCGTAATCCGCGGGAAGGATTGGGGAAGAGGGACAATTCTGAAATGTTTAATCCGGAAGTATTATCAATGCTGGTTGCCGTGAGCAGATCATAAACCTGGAAGCCCGCCACGCCGTCGCCAACAATAGCATAGTTCTCATCAACAGTAACGCCCATGGCAAAAACACCTGATGGTTTATAGTATGCCGTCACAAAGGGAAATTCCGGGACAGTAACATCAACGACCTGGACACCGCCCAGGATGTAATCAGATATAAAAACAAACGGCCAGGATATGTCGATCCCGGTGGCACCGTCCGGCAAACTGCAATAGCCCACAGTATAGGGCAGGAATGGATCAGAGACATCGATCACCTCCATACCCCCGCTCCCGTCAGCCACATAAACATAATCCTCCCAGGCATGAATGTCCTGAGCAGTGCTGGCCAAAGTGGCATAGCGGGAAATGAACTGCGGGTTTTCCGGGTCACTGATATTAAAAACATACAGACCCTTAGTATCTTCATTCGGAAATGGCAAATAATCAACAAGGTAAAGGTAATCATCATAAATATCCAAAGCCTGCACATAGCAGAAATCCACACCCGGTTCTGCACCACTGAACCAACCGAACTTGTGGGCTTTTAAGACCGGGTTTTGGGGGTTGGAGAAGTCAATCACCCGGAAACCGTCCCACCAGCAAGCGACAAAGGCATAATTCCCTTTCAGGGCAAGGTCATATGTCATGACCGGGGCCATGTATTGACCGATCTTCTCCGGCTGTGCGGGATTTGAAATATTCATGACATTCACGGGATTGTTTGCTGTCATGCTCTTGGGAATATAGATGGCCAGGGTGTCACTGATGGCCGCCAATGAACCCTGTGTGGGATCATACCCGACCTGCAAAGGGTTGGTCATATCAGACAGGTCAAACACCCTGAATCCATTGGAGCCTGTGTAACCGTAATTACCGTCAACTGAAAGCTGGTACAGGAATCCCGCCAGTGGCCAGGCATAGGCCTCAACTGGCTGTGCAGGATCGGTGATGTCGAGAATGAGGCATCCTTCTGTCCCTCCTGTTGCGCCTAAGACTTCTCCCCCGCCGGCTATATAAGTCTGAAAACCTGGATAGGTTGTTATCAGTGCCGGCGAAGAAGGATTCACAATATCGACCACGTTGATCCCTCCCTGGTCTGTTGTTGAGTTGGCTACATAAGCGTAATTTCCTGAAACCATGACGCGGTTAGGGCTGCCGGGCAGCGTGCAGCTGCCTGCTATTGTGATGCTTCCGGGATTTTTGATGTTCAGGATCCGGAAACCAGGGGTGGATGAGGCGATGTAAGCCAGCGTATCCCGTACGCATAATCCCGTGGTCATGCCGGGAAAAGCCCCGGCGATGACAGGATCAACGGGATTGGAGAAGTCGATCACCTTAAAACCGCTGCTGGCTGCCGCGAGGTAGGCATAATTTCCCTGGTAGTCGGAATCCCAGATCAACGGGTTGCCAGGAATGCTCCGGTGCCCGACCATGACCGGATTTTCCGGATCTGAAATGTCAGCAACATAAAATCCATCGGCAACGGTAGTGATATAAACATAATTTCCGTGGGCAAAGACCCCTCCGCGGGGGTAGCTGTTGGTCGGAATCCGGCAAATTCTGTGCGGTGAGCTGAAGTCACTCACGTCCCAGACCTCGATGCCGGAGAAATAGGCTGCAAGGAACAATCTTCCTGTGGCAGGATCATAATAGCTGTCGTCAATAATCGCCCTGGCCTTGATCCCCGCTATCTGGACCGGGTTATACGGATCTGTCACATCCAGTACATCGAGCATTCCCCCTTCACCAACGAACAGGGTGTCGCCGGTCGGGGAGGCCGAAATAGAAAAGCTTTGTCCACAGGGCCAGTTGCCAGTGAATGCCATGTTCAGGGAATCGAAGTCGATTTCGCGGTCCGCCAGTTGCGAATATTCAAATCCGGGATTAACAGACAAAATTTGCCCGGCCCCTGGAAGACTGCCTTCAAAAGGCAATCCAATGGTTTGGGATGCAAGACGTGACTGAAAGCAGGCGAGCGTTAGAATAGCAGCCAGAAAAAAATGTTTCATAACCGGAAGGGATTAATCGTTTAACGCTAGTATTTCGGCATTGCTCCCCAGAAGTTCTGATAATCAGATGCATCCTCTCCGAAGGTTTCGATTTTTTTATCTCCGCTGATCTTATAAGTACATTTTTCACCCACAATCCCGGAAAAATAGATATCGTACTCCATTCCAGAGCTATCAATCATCTTGATCCTGGCAAGGTTTTTACTGATGGTATGATCCGTGAGGTTTGCATGGCACAGCGGGCAGAGAAGGTCGATATGCTCTCCTTCCTCCAGGCGGAAGGTATGGTGAATAAGGATGTCGTACTCTCCAAGTTGGGGATTAAACAAAATAATCCCCCTTTTACCGGAATCTTTCCGGGCAGTAAGAATCACCTTTGTATGGGGCATAAGGTGGCCACGGCAGTAAGGACAAAGAAAATCGTTCGGTTTCATGAGTCATGAATTGAGATATAAAGATAATGAAATTTTACCTGAACCAGGATGAAAAATTTTGGTCGCCCTGATGGGGCTCTGGTTTTGCGTTGTCCGGGTTCATGAAAAGAATTATTATCATTTAATAAATTTTGCCCTCAGGCCGGCCAGGCCTCGTTCCTCTTCTGTCGTCCTGAAAGGACGAATTGAAAATAGCCCCGGACGCTCAGTCCGGGGTATAATAGGGCAAGTTCCGTATAAAGTGCCGTAGGCACGACAGAATTGATAGTATGATCCTTTAAGGAGTAACACTTGAATTTTACGGTAATCTTCTGGAAAAACAATAAGAAAAAATGAAACGAAATTGATAACTTTGTAATATGTTTTATAGGAGAAAGGTCATACTGGCGTTATTAGAAGTGTTTGAAAATAAGATCGATAAGATCTCTTTCCAAAAACTTCTGTTTCTGTTTACCCGTATGCAGGATAAACCCTCATATCATTTTGTTCCCTACAAGCAAGGATGCTTTTCATTTCAATCCTATGCCGATCTGCGAACGATGATGAAATACGGACAAGTTAGTGAAGGCAAAGATCAGTGGATTAAAACTTGCAGTATCAATTACGCATCTTCATTAAATAATGAAGATCAGGAGGCTTTGAAAGTCATTAAAAATCAATACGGTAATTTCTCCAGCAATGAGTTGATCGAGTTGACATACCGTAATTTCCCGTATTATGCAGTAAAAAGCACTATAGCGGGGAAATTCCTCACAATTGAGGAACAAATTGCCCTTACCAAATCTATACCTGAAATCGGGCATACAACCCTTTTTACAATAGGTTATGAGGGTTTAAGTCTTGAAGAGTACTTCAACAAGCTGATTCTGAATAATATTCAGGTACTTTGTGATGTCAGGAAGAATCCGGTCAGCATGAAATATGGTTTTTCTAAGAATCAATTACAGAGAACCTGTGAAAATCTGGATATCAAATATTTACACATTCCTGAACTTGGGATTGAATCGGATAAGCGAAAAGGTCTTGCTTCAAAGAATGATTATGATGGTTTATTCCAGGACTATAAGGAAATCACATTGAAAGAGAATAATAATGCTATTAATCAGCTTTTTGATTTACTGAAACAAAATAAATGCATCGCGCTCACCTGTTTTGAAGCTAATCCATTGCAATGTCACAGAAGCAGGTTAGCAAACGCGATCGTGGATTTGCCGGGTTGGGAATTTGAATTAAAGCACTTATAGATTGGCTAAAACGAAGGGGGGCGTTGTAACTTCTCTTGCGGATAAAAATTCCCAGAGAATTTTCACAGGTCCAAGACCCCAAAGGTTTCCGAAAAAGGAATTTTCATGTCGATAAAATGAAATCTGGGGGTAGAATTGTTTTTTAATAAGGTGAATATTTTAAAACTCTCGTGATCTGTTGTTAAATAGTTGATCCTTAATAGTTATTAACATATTGATTGTTAATAACTTATGTTCTTTGAAATGGTTGAACGTGTCAGGATTTTGCGTAAATTTATACAAAACCCTGCAAATTATGATGAAAAAATTACCC
>JALNZD010000038.1 GCA_023229505.1 Bacteroidales bacterium
TATCAAAAATTTGCTTTTGGACACATTTTGAAAGAAAATTCAGCTTACGTTTTCCATATTGGTCTATTTTTATTTTTTCGTCAATTATAAACGTTTATCAAATTGCCCCTTTTCGGAACGGGCTCAAAGTTCAAAGTTTAAGTTTTAAAATTCAAAGTTGAAAACATACCTCTACGCTTCCATGCCCCCATACTTCCATGCCTTACGCCATCAAAGCAATGCACTCCCTCAGGCTCTCCCTCCAATCCGGGATTGTTATCCCAAACTGCTCTTTTATCTTCGTTTTATCCAGAACGCTGTAAAACGGCCTGGGTGCCTGCTGCGGGTATTCTTCCGATGTTACCGGGTTAACCTGGCATGGGATATTGGCCAGCTTAACCGCAGCTTTAGCAAGGTCGTACCAACTGCATTCGCCTTCATCGGAGTAATGATAAATCTCAAACTGGTGAATTGATAAAGCTTTTGGCAGTATTTTAAGGATAATAACTGCGAGGTCCCTGGCATAAGTAGGGCACCCGACCTGGTCATTGACCACATCCAGCTTTCCTTTTTCAGAGCCCTTTTTCAGGATAGTTTTCACAAAATTGCTCCCGAAAGAAGAATAAAGCCAGGCCGTCCGGATTATCATCCCTTTTTCCAGGCACGCCATGACAGCTTCTTCACCGGCAAGTTTTGATTTACCATAAGAGGATGTGGGATGAGGTTTATCATCTTCACGGTATGGCCTTTGATTCTTTCCATCAAACACATAATCCGTGGAAATATGGACCAGGTAAATATCATATTTTTTACAAGCCTGGACCAGGTTTACCACCGCATCCCGGTTGATCAGTATAGCTAAATCGGGCTCCTCTTCGGCCCTGTCGACAGCAGTATACCCGGCGCAGTTTATCACAACGTCAATATTTTGCTGAGATAAAAATTGCTCAACCTGGCCGGCATCTGTTATATCGAGTTCTGCGATATCGGTAAAAATGAAATTATAGTAAGGATACAAAGCAGACGCTTCCCTGAACTCACTGCCTAACTGGCCGTTACTGCCGGTGATAAGGATATTTAACATCTAAAGAAATAATTAAACCACTGACTTGAAATAATCAATTGTTTTTCTAAGTCCTTCTTCGAGCGGGATTTTTGGTTCCCAACCGAGTTCTTTTTTAGCCAGTGAAATATCCGGCTGGCGTTGCATCGGGTCATCTTCCGGCAAAGGCAGAAAAATTAGCTTTGAGTGCGAACCAGTAAGCCTTAGAACCTTTTCCGCAAGTTCAAGAATAGTGAATTCGCCCGGATTGCCCACATTGACCGGCCCGATGAATTCGTCACCGGTATGCATCAGCCTGACCATGCCTTCGAGCAGATCATCGACATAGCAAAAGCTTCGGGTCTGGGACCCATCGCCATAAATTGTAATATCCTCATTTTTAAGTGCCTGAACGATGAAATTCGATACAACCCTGCCATCATGCGGGTGCATCCGCGGTCCGTAAGTATTAAAAATACGCATGATCTTGATGCGGACATTATTCTGAAAATGGTAGTTCATAAAGAGAGCTTCGGCGCAACGTTTTCCCTCGTCGTAGCAAGCCCGTGAACCTATCGGGTTGACGTGCCCCCAATAAGATTCTTTTTGCGGATGCACTTCAGGATCTCCGTAAACTTCTGATGTTGAGGCCTGGAGAATTTTTGCATGAATGCGTTTAGCCAGCCCGAGCATGTTGATAGCGCCCATGACGGAGGTCTTAATGGTCTTGATCGGGTTGAACTGATAGTGGATAGGAGAAGCCGGGCAGGCGAGATTGTATATCTCATCGGCCTCAATATAGAACGGCATAGTAATATCGTGGCGGATGACTTCAAAATAAGGGTTTCCGATCAGATGGGCAATGTTGCATTTATCACCGGTAAAGTAATTATCGACACACGTAACATCGTGGCCTTCCGCCAGCAGCTTTTCGACCAGGTGCGATCCTAAAAAGCCCGCACCGCCGGTTACTAAAATCCTTTTTCTCATTTCCTGTAAACTAATTCCAAATTTCAAATTTCTAATTCCAAAACAACCTTATGACCACCTAATGGCTACTTTATGACTCTTTAGTTTACAATCCAATTCCAAAGTACTCAAAACCTGCTGCTGTCATTTCTTTTGAGTCATATATGTTTCTGCCATCGAAGATAACATGATCTTTCAGAAGTTTTTTCATCATAGCCAGGTCAGGTACCCGGAATTCTTTCCATTCGGTGACCAACAGCAGGCAATCAGCATCGATCAGGGCTTCATATTCGTCTTTAGCATATTCGATGATGTCGCCAATGCGTCGCCGGGTTTCTTTCATTGCCTCGGGATCATAGGCTTTAACTTTGCAACCAGCTTTCAGAAATTTATCGATCAGCACAAGGGCTGGCGCTTCGCGCATATCATCTGTTTCAGGTTTAAAAGAAAGTCCCCACAGGGCAATAGTTTTCCCTTTAAGGTTGCCGTTGAAATATTTCCGGACTTTATTGTATAGTACTGATTTCTGATCGTCATTTACTTCTTCCACAGCTTTTAAAACGCGCATGGAATAACCGTTATCTCCGGCAGTATGGATAAGCGCTTTCACATCTTTCGGAAAGCAGGAGCCTCCATAACCAATTCCGGGGTATATAAACCTTGACCCGATCCTCGGGTCACTGCCGATACCTTTACGGACCATGTTCACATCAGCGCCCATGATTTCACATAGGTTGGCCATATCGTTCATAAAACTGATACGGGTTGCCAGCATAGCGTTGGCGGCATATTTGGTCATTTCGGCTGAGGGTATATCCATGAAAATAACCGGGTGGCCGTTCAGGGTAAACGGCTTGTAAAGCCTGCTCATCAAATCTTCTGCCCTGGCCGATTCTATACCGACAACAATACGGTCGGGTTTCAGGAAATCATCGACTGCGGCTCCTTCTTTGAGGAATTCCGGGTTTGAAGCCACATCAAAAGATATTTTAGACCCTCTTTTATCCAGTACTTCCTGGATAGCCTGCTTCACAAGTTTAGCCGTTCCTACCGGGACGGTGCTTTTGGTGACCATCAGCAGGTAATCGTTCATATGTTGCCCGACTTCCCTGGCTACACCGATGACATAAGAAAGGTCTGCGCTTCCATCCTCATCCGGCGGTGTACCGACGGCGCTGAAGACCACTTCGCAGCTATTAAGCGATTCAGCAAGGTTCGTGGTAAAATGCAGGCGGCCTTTTGCCATATTTCTTTCCACAATTTCTTCCAATCCTGGTTCATAGATCGGAATAATTCCTTTCTTCAAGTTATCAATCTTGGTTTTATCAATGTCCACGCAGGTTACATCAATCCCAACTTCAGCAAAACAAGTCCCGGAAACAAGTCCGACATAACCGGTGCCAACTACGGTAATCTTCATAAAGATTTTATAAGATATTTATACCCGACAAAGGTAAAAATTATCAGGTATGGAAAGAAAATGAGGCTGCCTGAATATGAAGGTCAAATCTTATACTGCCCAATATGGGCTCGAAAGATATAAAGTAGGGGTATCGACTACAAATCCCGCACCGGGTAGTTTTACCTTCATCAGTGGGGGTACCTATCTCGAAGCGCCTGCTATAGAATGGCAGCAAAAGGATTTCGATCTGTCTGCTTATAACGGGATGGAAATCTATATCGGGATTCAATGTGTATCCGATGATGCATTTATTTTTATGCTGGATGACATTGAGATTACCTCTGAAAGTGCTGCAAACTCATCTTTAACCGGTATGGTTTCGGATGCCATAAATGGTAATCCTATTCCAAATGCATTGGTTTCAGTCGCCGGATTAAGTGATTACACTGATGAAAATGGGAATTATACTATTACCAACATCCCTGCAGGGGTCCTGAATGCCAATTTCACTGCCATTCCTACGAATGGAAACGCTCCCCTGGCAGTGCAGTTCACCGATCTTTCTTCGGAAGGAACGCATATGGTAACAGCATCAGCAACCGGTTACACGAATTACTCGAACAGCCAGGTAGTCATCCCGGAAGGCGGCACCCTTGAGTTACAAATTGCGCTCTCACCCACCCTCGCGGCCGGCCAGATCCGTTTTGTGCTGACCTGGGGTGAAACACCTGAGGACCTTGATTCACATTTGAAAACACCATCCATTGAAGGATCTACTTATCACATTTATTATGGTGACCAGGGCTCTGCCGAAAGTCCGCCTTATGCTATCCTTGATATTGATGATCAAACGAGTTTTGGTCCTGAAACCACGACAATCTATGACCTTCAACCCGGGGAGTACCACTATTATATTCACAATTATTCCGAAAGTCCTGAAATAACCACATCCAGCGCTGTGGTGCAGATATATAATGAGAACGGCCTGTTGCATACCCTCCAGATTCCTACATCAGGAACAGGACTGTATTGGGACATTTGCACCTTAAACGGCTCGAACGGGAATATCAGCATCATCAATCAGGTCACTGAATCGGAACCCGGCGGTCTTCCAAAATTAACGACTGATCAATTAAAGAAAAAGCCTATCCCGACCGGCAGGAATATTGTTTCCTGGAACTGGAATTTCGGGGATGACGGAAGCAGCACAGTGCAAAATCCTTCTTACACCTATATGGCCAATGGTTCCTATACCGTCAGCCTGACCGTATCGGACGGGGTGAACAACGAGACAGAAACTAAAAATGCTTATATCACAGTTGCCCCGACGGGTGTGGATGAAGCAGCATGGGAAAAGGATATCAGCATATACCCCAATCCGGCTAAGGATCAGTTGCATATAAATTCGGGTATCCGTATCGAATCAATTGCCCTTTTCGATATAAACGGGCAGCAGAAAATGAGAACAGATGGTTGTGGCTATAATTGTTCCCTAAACCTGAACAGTTTTCCGGATGGTACTTATATCCTCCGCATCATAACTGAAAAAGGCCGCATACAAAGGAAGGTGAACATCAGGAGATAATGGCAAAGTTCAAAGTGTATAGGGCTAAATTGTTAAATTGTAATATACTGAGTTCTGACTGCTGACTGCTGACTGCTGACTACCTTGTGATCCTGCCGGGATTCGAACCCGGGACCCACGACTTAAAAGGCCGTTGCTCTACCAGCTGAGCTACAGAATCAAAATGAGGGCGCAAAGATAGTAATTTTAAATTTTAAATGTTGAATGTTGAATGCTGGACTTATTAAATAACATTCAACATTTCACTCGATCTCTCCTTTCCCTTCCCTGATCATCAGGATCTCTTCGCCTGTGCAATCGATAATGGTGCTGGGGGTATTATCGCCGTGCCCGCCATCAATTACCAGGTCAACAAGGTCTTTGTAGCGCTCATGGATCAGTTCCGGGTCGGTGCTGTATTCCAGGATTTCGTCGGCATCATGGATTGATGTCGATGTGATGGGATTTCCGAGTTCGCGCAGGATCCCGGAAAGGATATTATTCTCCGGGATACGGATACCTACGGTTTTCTTTTTGTGCCCGAAAATTTTGGGTACATTGCTGCTGGCGTTGAGGATGAAAGTATAGGGCCCCGGAAGTGTCCGTCGCATTAGTTTGTAAACGTCATTGCTGATAGGACGGGTGTAATCCGCCAGTTGGCTCAGGTCATAACATAGGAAGGAAAAATTTGCGTTTTTCGGGGTCAGTCCTTTGATCCGGGCAATACGGTCGAGCGCTTTCGGGCTGTAAATATTGCAGCCAATGGCATAAATCGTATCGGTCGGGAAAATGACTACACCATCGTTGGAAAGAACATGAACCACCTGTCTGATGTTATTCTCACTGGGGTTCTTGGTGTAGATCTTTAACAACATGAGGACAAATATATATAGATGAAATTGTTGGAGTCGAAAAAGGGTAAGCCCCTTATGTCGCACCGCTCAACCACTTACCCTTGCTTCCTTCCGGACCTGGGGGAGTTCAGCGGGAGCTGGTCGCATAAGACTTACCCGGGCGCAAAGATACTAAATAATTCCAAATTTCAGACAAATCCAAGGCATAAAGCACCAAATTCCAAATCCCAAACAAATTCAAAAACTCAAATCTCAAAACTTAAACAATAGGGGGTTAAACCAAGTTTAGGTATTTTGGATTTTGAAATTTGGAACTACTCTTTCTTATTAATTTTCCTAAATTTGCATATACTTAAAACCAATTCCTATGGAAAATAAACCATCAACCACAATTCTGAGCCTCGGATACGGTGTTATCATCGCATTGGCTATCATTGTATTCAGCCTGATCCTTTTCCTGCTAAACCTCTCAAAGGGCAACGGGCTGGAATACCTGTCATATCTTATCCTCCTTGCGGGGCTCTTTCTTGCCCAGACCAATTTCCGTAATAAATACCAGGGAGGATTCATTGAATACGGAAAAGCCTTCACGGTAGGATTGCTGACAAGCCTTTTCTTATCTGTAATCATGGGCATATACACGTATATTTTCTTTCAATATATCGATCCGGGTGCTATGGAAGAAGCTATGACCATGACTGAACAAAAGATGATGGATAGAGGTATGTCGGATATGGATATAGAGCAGGGAATGGCAATAGCCCGTAAGTTTCAAAGTGTGGGGATGTACACTTTTTTTGCCATCGTTGGTAATTTTATCGTTGGGATAATTATCAGCCTGATCACTGCTATTTTTGTAAAGAAGGAAAATACAGATCTCGGACAGCCGGCAGCTTAATAAAGATCAGATGGACATTTCCGTTGTCATACCCCTTTTAAACGAAGATGAGTCACTGCGTGAGCTTCACAAGTGGATTGTAAATACGCTCACACCAAATAATTTATCATTTGAAATTATTTTTGTTGATGATGGAAGTAATGACCATTCATGGCAGGTGATCGAGGAGTTGAGCCGCCAGGATCCCAATGTCAGGGGTATCAAATTCCGGAGGAATTATGGCAAATCGGCCGCCCTGAACAGTGGTTTCCGCGCAAGCCAAGGTGAAGTGGTCATTACCATGGACGCTGACCTTCAGGATTCCCCGGAAGAAATCCCGGAACTATATAGAATGATAACCCAGGACGGCTTCGACCTGGTTTCGGGATGGAAGAAAAAGCGTCACGATCCGGTTTCCAAAACAGTCCCTTCCCGTTTATTCAATTGGGTAACCCGCAAGACGTCAGGAATAAAATTGCATGATTTTAACTGCGGACTGAAAGCATACCGGCTGGAAGTTATCAAAAGCATTGAAGTTTATGGTGAAATGCACCGGTATATCCCGGTCATTGCAAATTATGCAGGTTTTACACGGATTGGCGAAAAAGTGGTCACACACCAAAGCCGGAAATACGGCAGCACCAAATATGGGATCGACCGCTTTATCAAAGGCTATCTGGATCTGCTTTCGATCACTTTTGTCTCTAAATTCGGAAGGAGGCCCATGCATTTTTTCGGGATGATCGGCACGCTGATGTTTGTACTGGGCTTCCTTGCTGCAGCCTGGCTTGGCGCCCAGAAACTGTATAACCTGCATCATGGAATCAAAGCGATCCTGGTCACCAGCAGCCCGTATTTCTATATTTCGCTCACGCTAATGATCATTGGCAGCCTGCTGTTCCTGACAGGTTTCGTGGCTGAAATGCTTTCGAGGATTTCTTCTGACCGGAACCAATTCCTGGTATCCAAAACATTGAATATTGATGAGATTGAAACTAGAAACTAGAAACTAGAAACTTGGAATTTGGAATTTGGAATTTGGAATTTTGAATTATCGTTCTCTCTAAAATATATTGATAAATAAGCTATGAAAATCCATTTAGTATCAGGCGGCTGCGGCTTTGTGGGAAGAAATATGACCAGAAGGCTGCTGAAAACAACGAAGGATAAAGTTTTTATCATCGATGACCTTTCCATCGGCACTCATCCTTCAACCTGGCTTGACAATTTTACTTCCAGGAAATTTAAAGATGTTGAGATCATCGGGCAGGATGAAAGACTGTATTTCTGGAAAGGTGATTTCCGGAATTTCCTCTTTAAATTCCGTGAAAATCCTCGTTTTGTGCAGGAGACTTATAACCTGGATTTTGAAAGGTTTTCTGATGTGTTTCATTTTGCGGCGATTGTTGGCGGCCGGCTTAAGATCGAGGGTGACCCGATGGCGGTTGCGCTTGATCTATCTATCGATGCTGAATTTTTCTACTGGATTTGCCGCCATAAGCCCGAACGGGTGCTTTATCCCAGCTCCAGTGCCGCTTATCCGACCAATATGCAGTCGGAAAGTTTCGCGGTGGCATTGAAAGAAGGCGATATCGACTTTAAAAACAACCTGGGAACCCCTGATATGACTTACGGCTGGTCGAAACTTACCGGCGAGTTCCTGGCCCAGATCGCGGCAAAATACTATGGCGTTTCAGTGGTTTGCATCCGGCCGTTTTCTGGCTATGGAGAGGATCAGGACCTGTCGTACCCTGTCCCGGCGATTGCTGCCCGGGCAGCCAGGCATGAAAACCCCTTCGAAGTCTGGGGCTCAGGCAAACAGGGAAGGGACTTCGTCCATATCGACGATATCATCGACCTGATCTTCATCCTGATGGAAAAAATCAAAGATGGCTCCGGCTGGAATATTGGCTCCGGTAAGCTGACTTCATTTCTCGAACTGATCGACCTGTTTTGTGACATCGCCGGGTATAAGACTGAAATTAAACCCTTGCTGGATAAGCCGGTTGGGGTATATTCACGGTATTGCAACATGGACCTGATACAGGAGAAATTCGGATGGCAGCCCAAAATATCCCTTCGGGAAGGGATGACGCGTGTTTATAATGCTGCTGTCGAAAAGTTGAAAAAAGAAGGAAAACTCTGAATATCGCCACCTGATGGATAAAATTGTCGTTTTTGGCCCGGGGCCAAAATTCAAAGGAGGTATCGCAAATTATAATACTTCCCTTGCCAAAGCCTTTGACAAACTTCATGTTGCCGAGATTCACATAGTCTCCTGGACCCAGCAGTATCCGGCCATCATCCCTCGTGATTTTATCGATCGCAGCAGCAAAACTGACCTGCTTGAAGGGACGAATATCAAAGTCCACTATATCACTAATTATAACAGCCCGCTCAGCTGGAAGAAAACTGTCAGTCTGATCAGAGATATCGGCCCAAAGATGGTCATTTTCCAATGGGCCATTGCCATACAGGGCCTCCCTCTTGGATATATTGCACGAAAGCTCAGTAAGGTCAAGGGTTTGGAAGTAATTTTCGACCTTCATTTTGTTATTCAGAAGGAAGGAAGCAAGATTGACAAGGCTTTCACCCGGATGGGGATAAAACACGCCCATTCTTACGTAGTTCATGCGTACAAAACTTACGATGAATTAAAGAAGCTGTTTCCCGGAAATGATTTTAAACTCCTGGACCCGGGGAAACAATCGGTTGGCAAGGGAAAAAGAGTCGTGAAGCTTTTCCACCCGGTCTATGATATGTTTAAACCCGATCCTGATTTTAAGGTTGAAGAGGTGAAGAAGGGACTAAACCTGAAAAAACATGTTTTCCTCTTCTTTGGGTTTATAAGAAAATATAAAGGATTGCATGATGTCATCCGGGCTTTTGCAATAGTGGCTGCTCAACGGGATGACGTCTCCCTGCTTATCGTCGGAGAATCCTTCTGGCAGACCCTCGATACGAAAAAGATGTCGACCCGGGTCAAAAATGCCGTATTCTCTGCAGCGAAATCTGTCTTTCTCAGGAAGCAGGATGATGAACGGCAATACCGTCCCCTGGATCTGATCGATGAGCTGGGGATCAATCAGGCGGTCACCGTCGTCAATTCTTTTGTCCCGAATGAGGAAGTCCATAAATATTTCCAGGTAAGCGACGCCATCATGCTGTTTTATCTTACTGCAACGCCTTCCGGGGTTGAATCAATCGGGTATAACTTCAGGATGCCGATACTGGCTACCCGCGTGGGGCATTTCCCTGAAACAGTCAAAGATGGTTATAATGGTTACCTGGCAGAACCGGGTAATATTGATTCTATGGCTGCAACAATGATAAAAGCCATTGAAAAACCTATTCCACGTGAACACGTTGCAGAAACTTCACAGGAAATGAGCTGGAAGAATTATGCCAATGCAATCCTGAACGAAAGATGATCATCCGGAGTAAAGCCCCCCTCAGACTTGGCCTGGCCGGTGGTGGTACTGATGTTACACCATATTCTGATCTTTATGGTGGCGCTACCCTGAATGCCACCATCAACATGTACGCCTATGCGACCATCCTCCCGGCAAGCGATGGCAATATCGTTATCAGGTCATTGGATAAGGATGAAAGATATGAAACAAGGAGTTGCGAAGTACTTACTCTTGATGGAAAACTGGACTTGCTCAAGGGGATATATAACCGTATTGTTAAGGATTATACCCATACAGCTTTATCATTCGAGCTATCCACTTATGTTGATGCCCCGCCGGGCTCAGGGTTGGGTACTTCATCGACTTTGGTAGTGGCTGTATTAGGGGCTTTCGCCGAATGGCTTAATTTGCCCCTTGGTGAGTATGACCTGGCGCGACTGGCTTACCAGATTGAGCGGGTTGACCTGCAAATGGCGGGTGGCAAGCAGGATCAATATGCAGCGACATTTGGCGGTATCAATTTCATGGAATTCTTCAAAGATGATAAAGTCATCGTTAACCCACTTAAAGTCAGAAGCATTTACCTGAATGAACTTTCACATAACCTGGTATTGTACAATACTAAAACAAGCCGGGTATCATCAGCTATTATCGAGCGCCAGGCCAGGAATATCCTGGAAAATAAAACGAAATACATCGAAGCCACACACCAGCTGAAAAAACAGGCGACCATGATGAAAGAAGCCATCCTGAAAGGAGAAATTGATCAGATCGGAGAAGTGCTTGATTTTGGCTGGAAATATAAAAAACAAATTGCTTCGGGTATTACCAACCATTTGATCGACAGTATTTACGAGGCAGCGATCGGGAGCGGGGCCACCGGCGGTAAGATCTCCGGTGCAGGCGGTGGCGGCTTCATGTTCTTTTATTGCCCGAATAATACACGTTATGAGGTTATTGAATCACTTCGGAAATTTGGCGGCACCAGCCACCGGTACGAATTTACGACGGCGGGGATGACGGCGTGGAAGATATGAGATATGGCACATGGACGCTTCGATAACCCGGTAGTTGCTGCAATGGCAGGGCTGAAAGATTTTTTTTCCAGACAGGAACTGGCGGACAGACTTTCTGATAGTGACAGTTTTGAAGCTAAAACATGCCTGATTACCGGGGCTAACTCAGGCCTTGGATTTGCCCTGGCAGTGGAAATAGCCAGAAGGGGCGGGAAGGTGATCATGGCATGCCGGAGGCAAATCCCGGAAGCAGGCGAGAAAGCCAAAGCAAAAAGCGGCTCGGATAATATAGAGATGAGATTCCTTGACCTGAGCAAAATCGACAGCATTCACGATTTTTGCGAAGGCTTGAAAATGGATGGGGTTCACCTGGACGTGACAATCCTGAATGCAGGTGTGGCATTGCCAAAAGCAAGGAAGACCGAATCGGGCCTCGAAGAAATGTTTCTAGTTAATTATTTGTCGAATGTTATGCTGACTAACCTGTTAATTACTTCCGGAGTGATTGATGTCAACGGAAAACAAAAATCTTTCAAACCCAGGGTGATTTTTATCTCATCGGACTCACACCAGGGCTCTTCACTCATCGATTATGAAGAATTCGGGAAATACTTTGACTATGGCACCTCCAAGGGTATATCCAATTACAGTTATTTTAAACTCGTTTTAAATACCTATGCCACCGAGTTGTCCAGGAGGGTAAATAAGGAGGGCTATTTTGCCGGCATTCATGCCATTTGCCCGGGACCTGTTCATTCCAATATCGTCAAGGAAGCTCCGCTATTATTGCGGATTACCCTTAAAAGCATCTTCAGTATTATTTTCAAATCCCCGGAAAAAGCAGCCAAGCCGGTAGTTTATATGGCCGTATCGCCTGATTATGAGGATAAAACGAATGAGTACCTGCATATGTTCCGCCATAAAAAGATGGATCCTAAAATTTATATCCCCGAAGAGGGCGCTAAATTATGGGACCGCTCTGTCGAACTCTGGAAAAAGGTGGATCCTCTTGCAAAGACTATTTAATGCAGTGATGATGATTAACCGGATGCTGGTTTTTTACATGTTTGTTTTCGTGCTGGCTTCCTGCAGTGATGACTACAAAATAAAGAGCATGATTCAAATGGAAATAAACCATGACTGGAAATTCAGCCAGGCCGGTAAAGAAGTCTGGCTGCCTGCAACTGTTCCCGGAACAGTTCATACCGACCTTCTGGCAAATAAAATTATTGAAGATCCTTATTACCGGCTGAATGAAAAGCAGATTCAGTGGATCGACAAGGTTGACTGGGAATACAGGACCGTTTTTATAGCAGATGGCCAGGTTCTTGAACACAACAGGATAGAATTGATTTTTAAAGGGCTGGATACTTATGCGAAGATCTATTTAAATGGAGACCTTTTACAGCAGACAGATAATATGTTCAGGACATGGAAAATAGACGTCACAAAAAAGATCAGGAAAGGAGAAAACAAGCTATCGGTCATACTGGCATCGCCAACACAGAGAGGATTGGAAGAATTGAAAGCTTATGGTTTTCAGCTTGCTGCGGATAATGACCAGTCGGAAGCCGGAGAAATGGGACAAGACAAAGTAAGCCCTTATGTCCGTAAAGCGCCGTATCATTTTGGCTGGGACTGGGGTCCGCGCCTGGTCACCTCCGGCATCTGGCGCCCGGTTATATTAAGAGCATGGGATGAAGCATGTTTGGAAAATATTCAAATAATAACTGACGATCTTTCCACAGAAAGAGCTGGATTAACTGCTAAAATTGAAATAGTCGCAGCAGAGAAGCTCGAAATCACCCTTAATCTTTTTGTAGATGACATTTCATTATCAACCAGAAATTGGAAATTGGAAATTGGGAATAATTTGCTCGAAATGCCTTTGACGATAGACAACCCGGTGCTTTGGCAACCAAACGGCCTTGGAAGTCAGAAGCTTTACACGATCAGGATTGAATTAGCCGACAAGGAACAGGTGATCGATGTTATGGAGACTAAAACCGGTCTCCGTATTGTAAAGCTTGTTCGGCAGCCCGATCCGGACGGGAAGGGGAAAAGCTTTTATTTTAAGGTGAACGGTAACCCCGTTTTTGCAAAAGGGGCCAATTATATCCCCGATGATATTTTCCTGAACCGGGTCAGTCCTGAGAAGTATGAGTTTATCATAAAATCTGCTTATGAAGCCAACATGAATATGTTGCGCGTTTGGGGAGGCGGAATTTATGAGAATGATCTTTTCTATGATTTGTGCGATCAATATGGCATCATGGTGTGGCAGGATTTTATGTTTGCTTGCGCGATGTACCCGGGAAACGAGGTTTTCCTTGAAAATGTCAGGCAGGAGGCTATTGACAATGTGCGACGCTTGCGCAATCACCCGTCTATCGTGCTCTGGTGCGGCAATAATGAGATCGAAAACGCCTGGGGAGAATACGAGGAAAACAGGGGCTGGGGCTGGAAGCAGCGTTACAACCCGGAGCAGCGCCAGGTGATCTGGAAAGCTTACGATACTTTATTTCATCATATTCTGCCAGGCGTAATTGAACAGGAAGATCCCGGCCGTTCTTACTGGCATTCCTCCCCGTCAGCAGGTATGGGACAACTGGCCAGTTATGAGACTACATCAGGCGATATGCACTACTGGGGCGTTTGGCACGGACTCCATCCCTTCAGCGATTTCTGCAAATACCGGGCAAGGTTTATGAGTGAATATGGCTTCCAATCTTTTCCGGAATTTAATTCAGTAAAGAAATATACTGTACCGGAAGACTACAATATTGAATCCGAAGTGATGATGTCGCACCAGCGGAGCGGCATAGGGAATCTCAGGATCCGGCAGTATATGGAAGAAGATTATAATATCCCCGGTGATTTTGAGCAGTTTTTATATGTCGGACAATTGCTCCAGGCCGAAGCCATCAAAATGGCAATTGAATCTCACCGGTCCGATATGCCTTACTGTATGGGCTCCCTTTACTGGCAGATCAATGATTGCTGGCCGGTAGCCTCCTGGTCAGGTATTGATTATTATGGGAGATGGAAAGCTTTGCATTATTTCGCCAGGGAAGCCTTTAAACCAACAGTTCTTGTATTAACTGAATCTGATGGCTTTTTAAATGGATATGTCGTTTCAGATAATCAGCCGGGACAAAAAATGCAAGTCTTGATGAAGTTGGTCAGTTTCACCGGAAAGGTTGAATGGGAAGCTGTTCAGGAGTTCGAGATGACGGCTCAATCAATCCTTTTTTTGAACAGCCCGTTAACTGAAATTCTTGGAAAAATTGACCTTTCCTCTGTCGTTATGGTATCAGAATTACGACAGGGTGATATATTGCTTGACACAGATTTTCATTATTTCGTCAAACCTAAAAATCTTGATTTGACAAACCCCAATATTAAGGCTGAAATCAAAGAGAAGGGAGATTTGATTGAAATATCGCTCACTGCCGCAAACCTGGCTAAAAATGTTTTTTTATATGGTGATGGGATTACCGGCCGGTTTTCTGATAATTATTTTGATATCCTTCCCGGCCAGGAGGTTTTAGTCAACATCTCGAAAAGTGATGTTCAATCAGATCTTAAATCATCGTTGAAGATTTTGCATCTTTATCTGACTGATAATGATGACTAAAGCAATTTTTTCTGATTATCAATAAAAATAGGTGTATCTTTGCAGCCGCAAATCCCCAGAAAAATTAAGCATGACATTTCAAGAAACCGGGTTGCGCGAGGATATTATCCGTGCAACCGATGAACTCGGCTTTGAACAGCCGACCCCGATCCAGGAACGGATCATCCCCCTAATCCTCAACAGCGAGAAAGATTTAATTGCCCTTGCCCAGACCGGCACCGGTAAAACGGCGGCTTTTGGCCTTCCGTTGATCCACCTGACCGATATGGATTTCAATAAAGTGCAGACAATTGTGCTTTGCCCGACCCGTGAGCTCTGTATGCAGATCACCAGCGATATGGAAAAATATTCAAAATACGCCAGGGGTTTTAAGACCGTTGCCGTTTATGGCGGCGCCGATATCAGGAACCAGATAAAGGCCCTTAAATCAGGTTGCCAGGTAGTCGTTGGTACACCCGGCCGCGTGATGGACCTCATCAACCGCAAGATATTGCAATTAGCTTTTATTAAATGGCTGGTCCTCGATGAAGCTGACGAGATGCTGAATATGGGTTTCAAAGATGACCTTGATGTCATCCTGGCTGAAACGCCTAAAGAAAAACGCACCTTCCTGTTCTCGGCAACTATGCCGGGGGAAATTGCAGCCATTGCACGGAAATACATGAACAAACCGGATGAAATTTCGGTAGGAAACCGTAATCAGGGCGCCGATAATGTCCGTCATGAATTTTATATGGTTCAGGCGAAAGACCGTTATTCCGCACTGAAAAGGATTGCGGATATTTACCCGAACATATACGGTATCGTATTTTGCCGTACCAGGGCCATCACAAAAGAAGTAGCCGATAAACTGATGAATGACGGTTATAATGCTGATGCTCTTCATGGTGACCTTTCACAGGCCCAGCGCGATTTTGTCATGAACCGTTTCAGGATCAAACAGCTCCAGTTGCTTGTCGCTACTGATGTTGCTGCACGCGGCCTGGATGTAAACGACCTGACTCATATCATCAACTATGACCTCCCGGATGATAACGAAGTCTACATCCATCGTACCGGCCGGACAGCCCGCGCAGGGAAGAGCGGTATAGCGATTTCCATCATCCATACCCGCGAAACCGGGAAGATACGGGCTATTGAACATATGCTGGGTAAACGATTTGATCAGAAAAAGGTACCAACTGGTGTGGAAATCTGTGAAAAGCAGCTTTTTAACCTGGTCGACAGGGTTGAAAACGTCGAAGTGGACGAAGCCCAGATTGAACAGTTTCTGCCCGTCATCTTAAAAAAACTTGACTGGCTCAGCCGTGAAGATCTGATCAAACATTTTGTTTCAGTTGAATTCAACAGGATTCTTTCCTATTACAAGAATACCCCCGATTTGAACGTGGCCCACCCGGAAGCAGACAGAGACAGAAAACGCACCCCCAAAGGGCAGTTTATGACTTTACAGATTAATGCCGGATTTCAGGATGGACTCAATCCTCCGCGACTGATCGGGCTTATCAATGAGCAGACCCGAAACAGGAATATCGCGGTCGGACGAATTGAGATTGGCCAGCGGTCTTCCTTTTTTGAGATTGAAAAAAAGTCATGGGAAGAAGTAATAAAGGCTTTCCATGATGCTAAATTTGAAGGAGTTAAAGTGAGGGTGGAAATCTCCGGTACTGAGCCTAAAGCCAGATCTAAATACAGATCAAACGACAGGCCGAATTACAAGTCTGACGACAAGCCGAATGAAAAATCCAAAGCCTGGTCGAATGACTTGTCGAACGACTGGTCTCAAAACAAAACAAGAGGCAAGGCGAATGATTGGTCGAAAGATAAGCCTAAAGGCAAATCGAATGACAGGTCATTCAACAAGTCGAAAGAATCATACGGTGGTAAGAACAGGAAAAGATCGCCGTACAAAAATTGGTAGCAATAACTTCTGATAATAAGTTGTAAGAATCATGACTCAACATACATCAACAACATCAATACAATCCTGGCAGTCGATTATTTCAAAGTATAACAAGCCCCGGATATCGCACAGCGTCTGGCAAATGATCAACTCGCTGGGCCCTTATTTTCTGATATGGATACTGATGGTGCAAACCATGAAAGTGTCGTTCTGGCTAACGTTACCTCTCATGTTACTTGCTGCCGGTTTCCTGATCAGGATATTTATCATTTTCCATGATTGCGGCCATGGGTCCTTTTTCCGTTCCAAAAAATTGAATTTTTATATCGGCAGCGCATGCGGCATGCTTGCTTTTACTCCTTACCACAAGTGGACCGACAGCCACAGAGCCCACCACCAGACGGTCGGTAATCTGGATAAGCGTGGTCTTGGCGACGTATGGACACTAACCGTTGATGAATATCTGGCGCTAAGCCCGTTTAAACGTTTTTCATACCGTTTTTTCCGGCACCCGGCGATTTTGCTGGGCATCGGCGGAATAGCCATCTTTATTATAGGCCACAGGTTCACCAACCGGCGCATGACTGAAAAGCAGCGCCTGAATGTTTATGCCACGAATATTATCATGTTTATTGCCGCGGCGATTGCAAGTTGGTTTATTGGATGGCAGGCGTTTTTATTGATCCAGTTGCCGGTTATGTACTTTGCCTCCATTGGAGGGATTTACCTGTTCTATCTGCAGCATCAGTACGACGAAGTGTATTGGTGCAGGGACAAAGATTGGGATTACCTGAAGATGGCCATGCAGGGAAGTTCTTTCTTCAAACTGCCCGGTATATTGCGCTGGTTTACAGGGAATATTGGCTTTCACCATATTCATCATCTGGGACCGACAATACCGAATTACAACTTGCCCAAATGCCATAAAGAGAATTCCTTGTTTCAGGATGTCAAGCCTATAACTTTTTTCGAAAGTTTTAAAGCATTAGGCATCAGGTTTTGGGATGAGGCCAATCAATGTGCGGTAGGACTCAGGGAGCTGCGGCGCAAAAGAGCGGCTGCTTAACTAATTTAGCCTTTTTAATTCGATATGAGCAGGAAATATTCAGCATTTATATATACTAATTTACTACATTGGATTGTTGATAACTATTATTCCCAAATTATGTCTTTAGTTATTTGGTTCAAAAATATTTTGTAACATTGATGGGTATGTAGTTACCAAACCATTATCAAAAATAAATTTTAACCTAAATCTGTAGTCATGAAAAAGCTGTTTGTTTTTCTTTTAAGCATAACCGTGGTTGTGTTATGCTTGTCATGTGAAAAAGATGATCCCTCTGTATTGAGCGGTGATCAGTCCGCCATGGGTGAGGTCGGAGTTACGGTTGAATCAAGCTCAGTGGAAATTGCAGGGGTCAGTGATGCTTCTGCAACGGTTATTACCCTGAAAAGCGGAGTGTCTTCATTCAGCGGTTCGGCCACCGTTAAAAACGAATTTCTGAAAAACCTGTTGGCCAATATCCCGGGAATCACCATTACAGGGGATAAGGTTTCAGCGACCAACATGGAGTATAAGATAACCAAGGAAGGCTTTGAATGCAAGACTGGTCCCGGAGCCGGCATATTGGTCAAGTATGGTTCATCAGTGGGCGATACTTACAAGATCGGTACAACGGGCCAGGTCAGAACAGTTGTCGCTAAAACGGGCGTCGACGATTACCCTTATGGCTTTTATTTGATCAAAGTAATAAAGGTGGAGGAAACCCCCAGTTATCTTAAGAGTAGTGCCGGAGTTACGAAAATAACATACATCGCGAATCACAAATTTGGACTTGTAGGAGTCCTGGCTACGTTCGATGACGAAACAACCGCCGAGTTCCCGATTTACACCAGCGTGGAAAACTAACAGGATCACGGAGAGGAAAAGAATAAATGAAAAATTTGCTTTTACCTTATCCATGGAAATTAGCGGGTCGGTTTGTGACCATCTCCGGAATCGCGTTGGCCGTTCTTTACCTCTGGTTCGATTTTAGGTTCTCTATGCCTGTATTTGCTATATTCTCTTCATTTCTGGAAACAAAGATGTTTGTAACCTTCAGGACAAACTTTGCCGATGATCTGATCCTGTTATTGCTCATTGTCGGATTTGGTCTGATTGTATTATCAAAGGAGAAAATTGAATTTGAAAATCTTGATTCTGCACGTGCCAAAGCATTAGCAAAAGCCATCATTTTAAACAATATTTTTCTTTTGTTCTCTATCTTATTTGTTTACGGAAGTGGGTTCATCGCCATCCTTGTTCTCAACCTTTTCTCCCTTTCGCTCTTCTATCTGATCTTTTTTTATTTTTTGAAACGGAAGGAATTAAAATAAAGGCCAGTAATCGATTGAATTTCCGGCCTTTATTTTAATCTCTTTGGTTTAATTCCCCGGTAGTTACTGGTTTCAGCTTTAGTTTCGCATCGGATTCAAATTCGAAAGGAACACCAAGAAGCATCCCCGACGATGAATCCCAGAATTGAATAATTCAGGTTAAATATTTAAAAATAATGTTGGAGATCTCAACAGGTTGTTCAATCAGCGCAAAATGCCTGGTACCATTAAGTACAAAACAATTCTGGATGTTGAAATGATTTAATAAGTAAGCTGCATTTTTTTTAAAGAGAAGAATGGTATTTTCACCTAAAATGCAAATGCAATTTTTTTGTGTATCAAAATTAAGCGTATGAAAATCATAATGATTATTTTTTTTGAACAGCAACTGCAAATACAGTTTTGATATTTTGGGATCATTTCTGCCTATGCCATTAAAAATATGTGTATTAAGGCTTTTATCTGCCCCAATTAATTGTGAACCGATCAAAGAAAAAATGAGTCGATGTCTTGCCACATATTTAAAGACGGAAACTCCAAATCTCGGTATTAGAAGAGGAATGAGAATTTTTGGAAATTTCAGAATGGGCTCGATTAAAATTAAGAATTTGACACGCTCAGGGAATTTTTGATAAAAATTCAGAATAATTGTCGACCCAAGACAAAAACCCATTAAAGAACATTTCTGTATTTTCAAATAATCTATCAGTTCGATGAGAATATTTGAAAAATCGTCGAATTGAAGCCCCTCCACAAATTCAGAATATCCGTATCCGGGTAAATCAATACAAATAACTCTTAATTTTTTAACGAGATATTTAAGGTTAAGTTTCCTGAATGATAACGATGAAGAGTTCCATTCGTGAACGAAAAAAAGACAGGGTCCTGATCCTTGGTCTTCATAGAAAATATTATGATCTTTATATTTATAGTAAGGCATCCTGGTACTCTTTAACAAATGGAATTAACCTTTCCTTTTTGAATAGTTTAAAAGCAACAATTAGTCTGAATAAGTACAACAAGAAAAAAACTCCCTTAATTATCATGACCATTGTATAAGGAAAATATAAACATTACTCAACTTAAACCCAGGCCTGACCCTGTCAAATTCCTAAAGAAATTCCTATTGACAAGATGGATGATGAGAAAAAAGCCTCAACCAATTTCTTCTTCTATGCGCTTTCTTCAAGCGCGCTTGCCTTTGGGACCGAAAAGTTTTCACCCTGACAGATGGGGCATTTTGCATGTGCAAAGAAAATATGGTACGGAAGGTAAAAAATTCCCAATAGGAAAATGAAAACAAGCCAGTTGAAATTTTTAAGAGCAACAACATTACGTTTACACAAATTACACCATTTTGGAGAGTCCATGGTTTTGATTCTTAATTTGGATGTATTAATTTTTTTTTGGTTATCTTTTATTTTTCTTCTACTTTGTACGTAAAAAAAAGAATTCAACGGATGTAAATAAACTCTCCTACGTTGGATACAAATATAATTTTTATTTTTCTTGTTTATTAATTTTCTTGCAATATTATTAATGGTTATGGGTGAGATCAGGCATTTGTTAATCTAAATATATTTGAGCCGATGTATCATGTTCGATATAAGATGGACGATGGACGATTTATCATTTATCAGGAAAAAAGATCCTTTTCGTGTGCGACATCACGTTCCAGGATAGTTTTTCTCCGGGCTTTCCGGGCTTTGAGGGTAGCTTCCTTAATAATTTCCTCTATTCTGCTGTTCAGTGCTTTGATTCCGCTGGTTCCAAGGCGGATATCCAGCGCTTTTGCCACTTTGTGGGCGGCGGATTGGTTCAGTAGGTTTGCCATGGCGATAGGTATTTGGAGTGAAAGCATAAAGGTAGGAAGAGTTTTTATTACTTCTTTCTGCGTTCTTTTTTTTCAGCCCTGATCCGTTTATCTTCCAACCTTTTCTCTTTAGCTGCCCGGGATGGTTTAGTGGGTTTTCGCTTCTTAACCGGGGTAAGCGCTTTAGATAGAAGAGTATATAATTTTTCAATCACCTTTTCCTTGTTCTTTAGTTGGGAACGATCGCTTTGAGCCACCAGGATCAGTTCACCCACTGAATTGATCTTATTGGCCAGCTTTGTGAGAATAATTTCCTTTTCTTCTGCAGTAAGAAGGGCAGATTCAATTACATTAAACCTCAGTTCGACCTTGGTGCTGACCTTATTGACATGCTGGCCGCCTGGCCCGCTGCTTCGGGAAGCAGTGAAGGTGAATTCCGGGGAAAGATCCCGGCCTTTGAGGATATCACTCAGCATGGCATAATGGGGCTTGGACTCCAAAGATATATTTTTTCAATTTACCCTGAGGCCTCCAATATAAAAGAGGACGTCTCGTTTTTGAGACGTCCTCTTCCTGCGTTTTGACAGAAGGGAACCTAATTTACACCTATAACAGGATATTTTGTGTTGACAGGCAAATCTCCGTGCAGTCTAAAAAACAATACCCACTGTTCATAAGAGCCACTGATCCGGTAGAGGGTTCCCTGGTAAACAACCTCAGCCACTAAAATGAGCTGGGTATTGTTCAGGAAATCATCCTTGTCGATCTGTTGATACATGGCCACAACCAGCCCGGGGATTTGTATGGCCTTTTCCAGGGTCAGATTTACGACCTTCATTGGTTTCGGCTTGTTCTTAAATCCGTCTGCGTCAGCGAGACTCACCATCGTGCAAGCAACTAATGCTGCGATCAAAGCAAATTTTAAAGTTTTCATAACAACCTCCGTTTTTTAAATTGTTTGTTTGAATTAAATGATAAAAAGAACTTTTCTTTTTTCTTATCGTTGATGAAACAAAGGTAGAATGGTACGATTCGGGAAACATGGCAGAATATTGCCATTGTTTTTTTTAGTGGAATTCAGGGATTGGCTCGATGAGGGAGTTGAAGTTGGAATACGATAAAAAAAGGCAGTCAACCACACTGTTGACTGCCTACTTCTGACTGTCGACTTCTTTTATCGGGGTACTCACACTAAAAAGCGGTCATAACTTAATGATTATCAATGCCAATAAATGAAGTTTTTAAACCGTTAGATTGTAAATAATACAAGGCATTTATTCTTAGATTAGTATTAATTATAAAACGGTACATCAGGTAGCCACATCAATATTTACCCAAACCCCGCATCGACCACTATCACCATAGAATTGCCCAGCACCACAGATTTAAAGAACGCTACTGTCGCTATATATAACGTTAACGCCCAGCAGGTCATATCGCGCCGCATAAACAAACCAACATCCGTTATAGATACCTCAACCCTGCCAAGTAGTGTATTTTTTGTGCGGATCACTACTGAAAAGACTGTGATGATAACCAAATTCTTCAAGCAATAAGCACTACGGCTCATTTCTGGCGCATAAGGGATAAAATATTATCACTTATTATACCCTATATAGAATAATATTCATTGAGATCATTATTCATTATGGAAATAGCGGTGTAAGCACCTGAATTACTGAGTGTTGCTTGACGTTCATACGCGCAACTGACCACAGTAGAACATTAATCACAGGCTTATTGTCGCACATTAAAGCCATAACACTTTTACGCTGCCATTCGCATTAAATATTGCTAAACCGTATGGTTTTCATTACATTTACGGCATAGTACTTGCTGTAAATCAAATACATTCCACGAATTGTTAGTTCAATGATTTAAACAAAGTAAAATGAAAACATTATTACTTTTTGCAATGATTGCATTATCAATTGATGCATTTGCCCAAAACGACCAGCCAACTTTCGGCTTACAACCCACATCATCCAATCCAATGGAAGATATTCAGAATTTGAATTGGAAGAGAGGATCGAAACCACCTGACATCTACTGTGAATTTTATTCTACACAGATTATTAATAAACAAGGACTCGTGCAGTCGTCATATGTTCAAATAATTGATAGTATCTACTACTGGGAATTGGATACGCTCTCCACTGGATGGATAAATGCATTTAAAGTCACTAATATAATTTATGACGCCAATAATAATCCAGTAAGCAAATTATTTAAAAAATGGAACGGTATCGACTGGGATATTGATTGTCGATATACTTACACTTACGATGCCAACAATAATTGGACAAGTATAGCAATACAAGGATGGAACGGCAATACGTGGGTGAATGACTTGCTAAGAAACAGAACCTTTGATGCCAACAATAATACGACAAGTGATTTAATACAACAATGGAATGACAGCACGTGGTGGAATTTTAGTCAACATATTTGTACATACAATGCCAACAATAATAGGACAAGTGATTTATATCAGCAAAACTGGAACGGCAACACGTGGGGTTATGGTTTTCTATTAACCTTTATCTTCGATACCAATAATAATCTAACAACATACTTATACCAAACTTGGGATGGTAATAATTTGGCGAATGTTTGGCAGCACATCTATACTTACGATAATAATAATAATAATACGACTGAATTATATCAAAAATGGAATGGCAGCGATTGGGTGAATAACTGGCAAAACACATATTACTACGACGCTAACAATAACCAGACAGGTGAAATATTGCAAAATTGGCAGGACAGCACTTGGCTGACAACTCATAAACGGATTTATGCCTACGATGCCAACAATAATCAAACAAGCATACTGGAACAAGAATGGAACGGCAGCGACTGGTCGAATACGCAGCAAAGCATTTTTACCTATGATGTTAACAATAACCTGACCAGTGAAGTAGTAAATCATTGGGATGACAACTTATGGGTAATTTACTCTCAGTCCACCAAAACTTACGATGCAAACAACAATCTGACCAGTGAATTAGACCAGGAATGGAACGACAATAACTGGATAAATATACGGCAATCATTTTCCATCTATGATGACAAGAATTTTACAATAAGTACTTCTTATAAACGGTGGGATGATACTGGCTCTGAAATAACCTATGGCGACAGTACCCATTATTATTTTCATACTGTTGTTGGCATTGATGAATTACCGCATTCTATGGAAAGCATATCTGTCTACCCCAATCCCTCTTCTACCACCATTACCGTAGCACTGCCTTCCACCACACCCGTCAATAACACAACCTTATCCATATACAACGTCAGCGCCCAGCAGGTCATATCCCAAATCATAATCTCACCGCTCACCGTTATTTATATCAAGACGCTCCCCAGTGGCGTATATTTTGCGCGGATCACAACTGACAGGACGGTGCAGGTGGGAAAGTTTGTGAAGCAATGATTTAAATACGAAAAAACATAGAATAACTACCTTCTAACCTTACTAAGTTTATTACAAATTTTATTACGTAATAAAAATGGTTGTAAAATATATGATTTACAACCCATTACATTTTTCAAAGTCGGGGTACTCAGATTCGAACTGAGGACCCCCTGCTCCCAAAGCAGGTGCGCTAACCGGACTGCGCTATACCCCGAAGAGGGTGTGAGTTTGAGTGTGCAAGTGAAGTGTGAGTGAAGAGGGTGTGAGTTTGAGTGTGCAAGTGAAGTGTGAGTGTGACTTATTATATTTGTCGATCCATTGATCGGTACATGGCCAGTAGCATTTTGGAACATTGCTCATAGCCATTGTATAAAGCCGTATATGAATCGTCTTCTATAATTTTCATTTCATGAAGTAAATCCAATATGGCAGCACATTCAAAAACCGAACCCCTGGCAATCGTATAAAAATGCTTTTTATCCTGTACTGACATCCTTCCCGTTCCTTCCGCAAGATTCAGCAGTGCGCTAAGCGATGCTCTCTTCCACTGATCCTTGATGTAAATATCAATTAATGTTGATTGTGATATTAACGCCAAAACCTTGAGATTCTGACTCTTTACTATCTGATAAACCTCTAATTTTTCAAAATCAAACATCCACAAAAACGAATTTCAAATTTCAAGTTTCAAATTCCACACTCTCCTCGCGGAGAGAGGGGGATTCGAACCCCCGGTACCCTAATCGGGTACGACAGTTTAGCAAACTGTTGGATTAAGCCACTCTCCCATCTCTCCAATAATATGCCTTATTTAAAAAGGACTGCAAAAATAGTAATTATGCCGATACCCGCAAGGAATCTTCCGAATTTTATCCCAGATATTAATTAATAGTTCAAAGTTCAAGTTTCAAGTTTCTAATTTCAAGTTTCACTCTTCACTTTTCACTCTTCACATTTCACTGGTTTCATCCTCCATCGAACCTCTTTCTTCCTGTAATCAACCACAACCTTGAGCTTTTGCAGAAGATCTCCCCCCAAAACGCCGTCAATCGGCTTCTGCCCAAGCATCCTGTATGAATGGTTCACGTGTTCCATATTCAATACCACAGCCTGGTATTCCTTAAAAATGGTTTCTCCCAGCCTGAATTCTTCAAGTATAACGGAATGGCTTTCCATCGTATTGGTTCCCAAACCCGCAGAAAGCTTATCTATCTTTTCGAAGCTATGATTTTCCAGACTAAGAAATGCTTTGATCCTTTCCTCATCGAAAACGGTTCGCGATGCACCCGTGTCTATAAGCAGTCTCGCAACTTCACCATTGATTACCGCATCTAAAAAAATGTGATAACCATCTTCTTCGATTGGCAGCAACTCTATCTTGAGGCGGTTCATCATAGGAAAATATTCCAAATTTCAAGTTTCAAGTTTCAAATCGCCACCGACTCACGTCTTAGAAGTTAGGCTTGAGGGCATATTTCTGGTAAAACTCATCGATAATGCTGACGGCTTCCTCAGCTGTGCCAACCAGCTGGAAGATGTTCAAATCTTCCGCACCGATTTTATTTTCAGCAACCAGTTTTTCCTGGATCCATTTCACCAGGCCTCCCCAGTAACCCTTATCAACCAGTACTATAGGGAAACTTACCAGCTTATGGGTTTGCACAAGGGTTATGGCTTCAAACATCTCGTCGAGTGTCCCAAAACCGCCGGGTAAAACAATATAGCCTTGCGCGTACTTCATGAACATCACTTTTCTGACAAAGAAATGATCAAAGTCAATCAGCTTATCGGGGTCGATAAAAGGATTGGGCATTTGTTCGAAAGGCAGGTTAATGTTTAACCCGACCGATTTTCCGCCGGCAAAATGAGCACCCTTGTTGGCGGCTTCCATGATACCTGGACCACCGCCGGTAATAATGCCGAAACCCTTCTTGGTGAGAAGATAAGCTATCTCTTCAGCTACTTTGTAATCCTTGCTGCCGGGTTTTGAGCGGGCAGAGCCGAAAATGGAAACACACGGCCCGATCCGTCCCAGTTTTTCAAAACCTTCAACAAATTCAGAGATAATCTTGAAAATCTTCCAGGAATCATAGGTCTTGATCTCGTGCCAGCTTTTCTGCTGGAACGCCTGCTGTCTTTTTTCATCTTCGCTCAGGTCAGGGATCATTTTATTTTCTTTTTGAAGTAAATAATTACTCTATTCTTAGCGCTCCTTTGTGCTTGCTTTGTGAAACTTTGCGTAACAACGTAATAGCAAAAACGCAAACTTCCGCAAAGATAAAGGTTTTGAGTACTTGCGACCTTTTTATTGCCTGAGAAGTTCCTGTTTCAGAAACTTTGCCGTGTAACTGCCCTGGTGAAGAATAATCTCTTCCGGCATCCCTTCGCAGACGATCTGACCGCCTCGCTCGCCGCCTTCCGGACCTAAATCGATGATATGGTCAGCCACTTTGATCACATCCATGTTATGCTCAATGACTAAAACCGTGTTGCCCCGTTCGATTAGCCGGTTAAGTACTTCCAGCAAGACTTTGATATCTTCAAAATGCAGCCCGGTGGTGGGCTCATCGAGAATATACAGCGTTTTACCGGTATCTCGCTTGGCCAGCTCCGATGCTAATTTCACACGCTGTGCTTCGCCACCTGATAAAGTAGTCGATTGCTGGCCCAGGGTGATGTAGCCTAATCCGACATCCTGCAATGTCCTGATCTTTTGGATGATGGAAGGAATGTTTTCGAAAAATTCAACCGCCTGGTGGATGGTCATGTCAAGGACATCGTTGATCGACTTGCCTTTGTAACGCACTTCGAGGGTTTCCCGGTTGTAACGCTTGCCATTGCAAGACTCACAAACGACATAAACATCGGGCAGAAAATTCATTTCAATCACACGCAGGCCCGCGCCCTTGCAGGTTTCACATCTTCCACCCTTTACATTGAAAGAAAAGCGACCTGGCGTGTAACCCCGTATTTTAGATTCCGGGATCTGGACGTATAGCTTCCGGATCTCATCGAAAACCTTGGTGTAAGTGGCCGGGTTGGATCGTGGCGTCCTTCCGATCGGCGACTGATCAATCTCGATGACCTTATCAATATTTTGAAGGCCTGCGATAGAGCTGTATGGAAGTGGCTTCTGACTGGAACGATAGAAATAATTACTGAGGATGGGATATAATGTTTCGTTAATTAATGATGACTTCCCGCTGCCGGAAACTCCCGTCACACAGATAAACTTTCCCAATGGCAGGCTGAGTGTGACGTTTTTCAGGTTATTACCAAGGGCGCCCTGCAGGATAAGCCAGCTACCATTGCCTTCACGCCGCTGTGCCGGCACCGGTATCCTTTTCCGGCCTGAAAGATAATCGCAGGTGATGGTATGACAATCCATCATTTGTCCGGGTACGCCCGTACCCACGATCTTCCCGCCATGCCGGCCAGCACCGGGACCAATATCGACAACCCAGTCGGCAGACAGGATCATCTCCCGGTCATGCTCGACCACAATCACCGAATTTCCGATATCTCTCAACTCCTTCAAAGCATTGATAAGACGGATATTGTCGCGCTGGTGCAGCCCGATGCTCGGCTCATCAAGGATGTAAAGCACATCAACCAGTTGCGAGCCGATCTGGGTTGCCAGGCGGATACGCTGGGATTCACCGCCTGAGAGGCTCCTGGCAGAACGCTCCAGTGAAAGGTAATCCAACCCTACATTGAGAAGGAATTGCAAGCGGTTGCGTATCTCCCGGATAATATCATGGGCAATCACCTGATGGCGCTCTTCCAGCTTATTTTCTAACACATTGACCCATTCGCTCATGGTCAGCAGATCGAGCCGGGAAACATCGGCAATACTCTGCCCGTCGATCTTAAAATGAAGTGATTCCTTTTTTAACCTGGCGCCTTCACAAACAGGGCAGGGGACCTTATTCATGAAAGATGTCGCCCATCGGCGGATACCTTCGGAAGACGATTCAGTGAACTGGTTGCTGATAAAGTTGATCACCCCTTCAAAATTCAGTGAATAGGATGATGTCACCCCGAGGTATTCTTTTTTTACATGCACCGTTTCTTCCGAACCATAAAGAATAGTAGTGATGGCATCTTCCGGGATATCTTTGACGGGGGTGTCAAGATTGAATCCGTATTTGTAACCTATCGCCTCCATCTGGCTGAAGATCCAGTTGTTCTTATATTCCCCGAGAGGGGAGATCCCACCTTTCCTTATGCTTTTATTGGGATCGGGAATGATTTTCTTAATATCAACTTCAGTAATGTTCCCGAGGCCGTTGCAATGCGGACAGGCACCGTAAGGGGAATTGAAAGAAAAAGTGTTGGGCTCAGGTTCATCATAAGAAATGCCTGAAACGGGACACATCAGCTTGCGGCTGAAAGGCCGGATCTCGCCGGTTTCAGCGTGCAGTACCATCAGCGCTTCCCTGCCATGCTTCAGAGCTGTCTGGATCGACTGTCTTAGCCGTAATCCGGTCCCTATAGCTCCATCAAGCCTTATCCTGTCGATCACAATTTCAATGTCATGTACTTTAAACCGGTCAGCTTGCATACCGAAGGTCAGGTCCCTGACTTCCCCGTCGATCCTTACTTTCAGATATCCCATCTTGCGGATATTCTCGAACAGCTCCCGGTAATGGCCTTTGCGGCCGCGGACGACGGGGGCCAGGATGATCAGTGGTTGGTTGTGGTATTTTTCATTGATCAGACGGATGATCTGGTCTTCCGAATAACGCACCATCTTTTCGCCGGTGACGTATGAGTATGCTTCTCCAATCCTGGCGTAGAGCAGGCGGAGGAAATCATAAACCTCAGTGATCGTTCCGACGGTTGATCTTGGGTTTTTATTGACTGATTTTTGTTCTATGGAAACTACCGGGGAAAGCCCGCTGATCTTATCGACATCAGGCCTTTCAAGGTTTCCTATAAATTGCCTGGCATAAATAGAAAAAGTTTCCATATACCGCCGCTGCCCTTCTGCATATATCGTATCGAAAGCCAGGGAGGATTTGCCGCTGCCGCTGAGGCCCGTGATCACCACCAGTGCATTCCGCGGTATCTTTACATCGATATTCTGGAGATTATGTACCCTCGCACCGAAGACTTCAAGAAACTCGGTCCCGATAACAGCACCTCCCGATGCGATATTTTCTTTTTCCCTGAACATCCCCGTTTTTAAAAAGAATTTGCAAAATTAGTGGTTTAAATGATACGAAATTAGAAGACAGAAGACAGAAGACAGAAGACAGAAGACAGAAGTCAGAAGACGGAAAAATGAAACTTGGAATTTGGAATTATAATAGTTCCTCCAGGAATTGCTTTAATTCCACCTTTGTCGGTGCTTTCCCATGCCAGTGGTAATCTCCTTCAATACTTTTCACTCCTTTACCCATGATGGTTTTTAAGATGATTACCGAAGGCCGGCCTTTTGTCTCTTTTGCCTTATCGACAGCATCAGAAATTTGACGGTGATCGTGCCCGTCGCACATAAAAACCTCCCATCCAAATGCTTTCCATTTCTGTTCCAATGGTTCTATTTCCATCACATCGGATGTCTTTCCATCGATCTGGACACCGTTACGGTCAATGAAGGCAATCAGGTTATCCAATTTATAATGAGCCGCCACTCATGGCAGCTTCCCAAATTGAGCCTTCCTGCATTTCCCCATCGCCATGAACGCTGTAAACCCGCCATGCTGCTATATCCATTTTAGCAGAAATAGCCATTCCGACTGCTACTGAAAGGCCTTGTCCCAGTGAGCCGGCTGACAGCTCGAGACCGGGAAGACCATGATCCCGACCCGGATGCCCCTGCAGTCTTGATCCGAACTTCCTCAGGGTCAATAGTTCCTCACGGGGGAAATATCCGGCATGTGCCAGGGTCGTATATAGCACCGGCGCAACATGACCGATAGAAAGAATAAGCCGGTCGCGATCCGCCCAGGATGGATCCTCCGGCCTATGCTTCAAGACGTGAAAATATAGTGTTGTAAAGAGATCTGCCAGGCCAAGAGACCCTCCTGTATGGCCGCTACCGGCCTCGGTTATACTGCGCAGGATATCGGCCCGGATTTCCCGGGATCTGGACCTGAGAGCAGCTAAGATCTTATCATCCAAATGCCCATTTCTTAGAGATGTCATGGCCGGCTACTGAAATAAGTTCAATAATGTCCGCACTCTTTTTCATGGTTTCATTCTGGTTCTTCACCATTCCGTAAATCAGGTTAAGGTTGTTGTTCCAGGTAAGCTTATCTTTCTTATAGTTTGCTGAAAATTTGCCCATAACCGAGAATGCAACAGAATTCACCCCACCTGCCGTCCAATTGCTGAAGGATGCCTGGTTTTTTGGCGGTTTAAGCCACCTGTCAAGCCATTTGAAGAATGTCCTTTGCCAGAGGATTCCATTCTGGGGTTTGAGCACCCAATGGTTTTCATCGGGAAAATAGATCATTTGGGATGGGATATCCAATAATTGGGCTGCATTAAAAGCCATCATTCCCTGGGTTGCAACAACACGATAATCTTTTTCGCTATGACTGATTAAAATAGGTGTGTCCCAGTTCTTTACAAATAGGTGTGGAGAATTTGCATAGCTTTTCTGCACAACGGGCTTATCTTTATCCCAGGGGGCTCCTCCCATATCCCAATTTGGGAACCACTGTTCTTCGGTTTCCAAATAAGCACTTTCCATATTAAACATGCCATCGTGAGCGATGAAAGCACGGAACCTTTTTTCGTGATGCCCGGCCAGCCAGTAAACTGTGAATCCGCCATAACTGGCTCCTACAGCTCCAAGGTTCTGGTCATCGATATAAGGATCTTTGGATACTACATCAATGGCAGTCAGCAGATCCTGCATGTTCTGCCCGCCATAATCACCACTGATCTGTTCTTTCCACGCCTGGCCAAACCCGGGAACGCCACGCCGGTTAGGGGCTACAACAATATAATCGTTGGCTACCATCATCTGGAAATTCCATCGGTACGACCAGAACTGGCTGACGGCGCTTTGCGGACCTCCCTGGCAGTAAAGCAGTGCCGGGTATTGGTTCCGCTCATCAAAGTGTGGTGGATAAATGACCCAGGTCAGCATTTTTTGCCCGTCTGTAGTAGGTATAAACCGTTTTTCAATTTTGCCCAACGTGAGTTGGCTGAGGATATCTTTATTCGTGAAAGTGAGCTGTGTTTCCTGTCCACCGGCAACAGGGACGGAAAATATCTCGGTCGGTAAGGCCATCGTCATCATCGTGGCCATCAACCGGTCACCGGCAGGTTGAGCAGCGGTAAAATCGTGAATTCCGCTGGTGAGTTGGGTGAATGTTCCACTCAGGTTAAGATTGAAAATTTCTTTGGATCCATACCAATAAGCCAGGAAATAGATGGATTGACTGTCATCTGCCCATACCAGGTGTTCTGCATCCTGGTCGAAATAACCCGTGTAATCCACACGTGAATTCGTTTCCAGGCCGTAAACCATGATCCTGTTCTTATCGGCTTCATAACCATCGCGTTCCATGCTCGACCACGCAATATATTTCCCGTCAGGTGAGTACAACGGCGCCATATCATAACCCATCATTCCATTAGTGAAATTAACGGTTTGCTTTGTTTCCAGGTCATAGATATAAATGTCGGAGTTAGTTGATATGGCGTATGCCTTGCCTTCTTTCTTTACACAGGAATATGCGAGCAATTTTCCGTCAGGGTGCCATGAAAGCTGTTCCATTCCGCCAAAGGGTTTATTCGGGAAATCGAACGGTTCACCTTCTAAAATATCGACCGGATTGGTCATCTTTTCACCAGCCAGGTCAGCAATGAACAAATGGCTGTATGTCTCACGCCATTCATCCCAATGACGGAACATCATCTTGTTAATAACCTTTCCGCTTGTAAAGGGTAAACCTTCAAATAAATCTTGTGAGTCCTTTTCTTTGAGATTAACTTCAGCAGAAAAGGCGACTTTTTTAAAATCCGGGGAATATTTAAACCCATTAATGCCTCCTTCGAAATCGCTGATCTGGTTTTTAACGGAACCATCGGGATTCATTTCCCATATCTGGGCACTGCCGCCTGCAGTTGAAAGAAATCCAATCTTTTTTCCATCCGGGCGCCAGAGATAGTTAAACTCATTTTCAGGCGTTTTAGTGAGTTGCTTTAAATCTGAGCCGTCAACAGACATTAGATAGAGTTCCCTGTTGCTCTTATTTTGCTGAATATCATAATAAGTGATGCTGAAAAGCACTTGCTTGCGGTCAGGTGAAACCTCAAATTCCCCCACTCTCCCGAGTGACCATAAAACTTCAGGAGTTAAGCGGTCTGTTGCCAGTTTGAGTTCTTTTTTCCCGATAAGGGGTACTTCCTTAACTTTTGGCTGACAGGAAAATAAAGCTAGAGTTAATACAGTTAAAGCAATTACAGCGTGGCTTCTCATGATGCGTAAGAATTAGGGTGAAATTTTTTCCAGGTCGATCATCAACCTGGCGATGATCGTATCCCATATATAGTTAGAGGGGCAATTCAACACTTCATTATCAGGGCTGTAAGATTCCCAGAAATTATGGTTCTTAGAAAGCTGCAATTCAACGGCATCAAGCATTTTACCTGCCAGTTCTTCTGCCAGGACATTATAACCGTAATTTATCAGCCCTTCAAAGACCATGTAGTCCCATAGCAGCCAGACCGGTCCGTTCCACTTACAGCAATAATCGACATAAGGGCTGTACCATTCATCATCCGCCGCCAGCGTAGGGACGCCATATTTCCGCCAGAACTTATCCGGGTCCGTCAGTTGCCTGACTAATTTTTCAGCCCTTTCATCTGAAACTGCCTGGGCCCAAAGTGGCAAAAAACCAATGATCTCCTGGCGTTTTAAATCCCTCGACATAAAAAAGAAGCTATGATCAACCTTGTTGACAGAATAAAAGAAACCGGTTGACTCATCCCACATCCTTTCATTGATAAGTTCCGAAAGTTTATCAGCCCTTGTCGCCCAATTTCCACTTTCCATTTTCTTATTTAGTTCAGAGGCCATCTCAGAAAGACACCGCATTTCTTTCACCATCATCAGGCTTAAGTCAAGGCATTCCAATTCATCAGAGATATCTTCCTTATCTACATCAAGAAAACGTTCTGCGGAAACCTGGAAAACGGCATTGTACCAATCCCTTACATTTTCTATGATTCCGTAAGGTCCCCACTCATAAGTGCCATCTTTATCTGCGTCCCTGTTTTTATCAAGCCATTCCACGTACTTCACGCCACTAATGTAAGCATCATGCAGAAATTCCTTGTCCTGGCTTACCTTGTAAATTTCCCAGTTGATCCAGTTGTAAAATGGCGCTGAAGTGGTCGGAAACCCTTTGTGCGGATAAGTTTGAGCACCGCGCGGGCCATGACGGTATGCAATGAGGCCATCCTTGCCCTGTTGTTCCATGTAAACGCGCTGGGAATTCTGTGCCGAAACAGGGTCAAGATAAACATAAGACAACATGCTTAACGATTCATGGAGAACCTGGTGGCCATGACCCCAACCCCAGAGCGGTTCCCGGGAAAACGCATAAAAATTATTGCTTGTTTCACCTGAAGGCGGAAGCATGCAGCCCCTGGCCAAATTAAAGGCAGAAAGGTAAATGATCTTCTTTTCAGGCCTGTCGAATAAGATGCGGGGAATATGTGCAAATAAACGGGTATTGATATCAATAAATGACTGAATATCCGATTTTAACGCTGTTTGCATCTCATCTTCCAGAATTGCCGGGTCTTCATCCCGGCCTTGTATGCCCCGGCAGTAGCGAATGTTAATACTTTCCCCGGGTTCCAGGTCAAACCGGCCATGCAGAGAAACGAAATCGATATAACCTGAATCAAGCAGATTCAGGGAATCTGATCTTTCTTCCGAATAGAAGTCGGTTTTGATTTTGTTATAGAAATCTTTCATATCACCCTTGTAACCACCATGTGAATAGGCAGTAAATCCTCCCATGAAAATATCCCTGAGATTTGTGGGGTAAGGATACTTATCAGGTAGATTGCTGATCAATCGTTTCTTAGTTTCGTAATGCAATAAGTAATATGAATTGTTTTCATGATGGTAAGAAAATATTTGAAGGGAATCCGCATCCATAAAAACCGGGTATAGGTTGATCTTCAATTTTTCTTCTGAAGTATTTGTCAGGAAGCAATCAACTAAAGCCACTTGCGAACTGTAAACAAAAAAGGCTTCTTCAACCTTCAATCCCGGCCATGGCTGATATTCAAGAATAGCCATATCCGGAAACGATGCCTTAATTTTTGGTTTCCAGTAAAAATCCCCGGTATGATCAACAACAACACTATTGATTTCCCAGAGGGCAAAGAACCGGCCGCCATACTCGCTTCCATAAGTTAAAGGACTGTTGCTGTCATCATAAACCATTTTATATCCTTTATCTCCATAAAGCCTGGAACGGTCCATTGAGGCCGTATAGGTCGTGTACAACGGATCATTTGCTCTTGCGTTAATTACCAGGTACTCGTCTGAAACCTGGTAAGTTTGTGCCGGTAAGTCTTTAATATAGCAGGAACAGAGTAGAATGACGAAAAGGATGTTCAGATATTTAATCATGTTTAATTGATATGTGCCATGAATAAAACAATAGCATGGGTGCGATTTATAATGACCATTCTTTTTTAAGCATACTGTAAACCTCCAGGTCGATGTAACGGTTTGCGAATTTCTCTCCTGATCTTTCAACACCTTCAAATTTAAACCCAAGCCTTTCCGGGATTCTGCTGCTACGGGCATTTCCAATTCCGGCTTTGATCTGAATACGGTTCATTCCTAATTTTATAAAAGCGTAATTCAAAATGACTATGCAGCAGGAGGTCATGATTCCTTGCCCTTCAAAGCGGGGGTCAAGCCAATAACCTAATTCGGCTCTTTTATTCCAATGATCTATTTCTTTAAGGGCAATCAACCCGGCAAATACGTTCTGATGCCAGATCTCATAAACGACGTCACGCTTTGGCCCCGAGTACTGGATAATAGATTTTACATATTTCACCGTATCTTCGGCTTTCCATGTGTTGTCGATAAAGGGGAGCCATTTGCGGAGATAATGACGATTAAGGTCGATAGTTTGAAAAATAATATTGGCTGACTCCTGCCTGAGAATTTTCAATATCAAACTTTCCGAGACTATTATCTCAGAGCTTGGACCATGGCCAGCCATTATTTGCTTTTAATATACTCTTCGATAAGTCTTTTCGCCTCCGGTTCATGGCTTTCAATAACATACACCAGGCCGGCGTCTTCTGGTCCACCCGAAACCCACCCTGCAACAAGGCTTTCGCCCATGGTATTGCGAACCATCGCACCAATGCCGTTTTCCTCAAGGAGGCTTTTAATAAATTCAGCTTCCAGAACGGATCCTGTAAAAACATTTTTTAAGTCATCATGCTCATTCATTGCATAAGATTTAAATTTATCTGTAAACAAATATAGTGAAAATGAGAATCAATAGAAAGGTCAGGGTGAAGTTTTTTCAGTTTGCTGGGTTTTATTAATGTTGATGATCGCAAAAACCATCAAACCGGCACTGATCCATTGCACAAGGGATAGCCTGGAATCATTGAAAATATAATCAAAGACGATGGTTGAAATAGGGAAGAATAGCTCACACATCACCGCTAGCGAGGCTTTGATGTGGTTTAGCCCGAAATAATAAAGAAAAATAGCGCCACTCCCGGTCGTGAAAGCAATTACAAGAAAAATAATCCAGTTTGTTGTGGTGACCTGATCAAATTGTACGGTTTTTCCAAACACGGTTATATACAGGAGCATGATGAGGCTTGTGAATCCGTACCTGTAAAAAGTCGCCGTTTTATAGCTGTAACGTTGCAGGATCATTTTACTGAATACCGTTGAGCTGCCGAATGAAAAAGCTGCCAGCAGGGCATACATGGCAGAAATTGCCGTATTCGAACCGGTTTTTAATTCAGGGATTTCCAGCCCGAATGTCAGAAAGTAACCACTCAGAAGAGCTACAGATGCCCAGATAATGAAATATTTATTGAGTCTTTCTTTCAGTATCAATGCGGCCAGGCTGATGGCAAAGACCGGTTGAAGTTTTTGAAGGAGGACGACAATGCTCAGTTCTTTGAAATTTATCAGGAACAAGGCTTTAACAATTGACAATGTGCCGATTGCCCCACCAAACAATGCAATGAGCAGGATGACCAGGTAATCCTGGCGGGAAAATTTTTTAAGGTACTTATATTGCTGATAAAGAAAGGAATGCATCAGGAGAAACGGCAATGCATGCAGGATGAAGACTACCAAACCAACATCCAGGTTATACAACCTTGGTGTAAGTACCACACCATCCAGTCCCCACATCGTGGCAGCCAAACTGATTGATGTAGCCCCGACGATTACGGCCTGGCGATTGGTCATAAAAATTTGCAATTAGCAATCAAAGATCGGGAAAAATTAGTACTTAATTAGTACCCCACTTGAAAGAAGACCACTTTGATTTGTCACTACCAGGTAAAGCCCGGACAGGAGAGCTGAAACATCAACCCGGATATAATCCGATTCGATAAAGGTTTTGGTTGAATATACTGCCATTCCCTGGCTATTATATATTTGCAATATTAAATCACCGGTCTGTGAAAAATTGTTATTGCCTGAAATCCCTGGCCCGTCTATTGTTATAAATTCATTTGCCGGGTTTGGATATATCTGCAAACTGTTTACATTTTTTGTTGTTTTTTCAAGAATACCCGGACCCCACCATTGATTGTAAAAGATATAATTTCCTTCATTTGAATCCCAGTTAGTAACCACCATGTCGGGATAGCCGCTGTATCTATACCATATTGTCAGAACATCTCCTGTATTCAAAGGGAAAGAGAATGATACCCAGCATTTGCCGGGAATTTGGCAGTAATCTTCAGGAGGAACCACGATGCCATTGAGTTGTACATCTTCAATTCCTTCCACAATCTGTTTTCCCAATACGATGGTATGGGTGTTATTAAGATTTGAAGCGATGGTAAATGATTCATTGATGACCTGCTCGTCTTCCCGTGATAAATCAGCCAACTGGATAGCTTCGACAACCGAAGCGGTGGAAGAAGTGTAGGAGGAATTCAATTCAAATCCTGACCCATCGCCCATGGCAATCTTGACAGGCAGCCACCACCCGCCATATATCAGATCAAGGTTAGCATCAAAGTCTACATCATTTAAAAAAATGCCTGAACCATAGCCGAATGGCAGTGAATACCATGAAGCCGGACTGGAAACGGGGAGCGGATCACTGAAATCGTACCGCCTTACCTGGCCATTACCCCCCAGCTGGTCGTTTTCAGTCATAACCACGATGGAGCTGGTCCCGGAATAACCTATATCCACCGAATTGATATAATTCAGGCTTTCTGCCGATTCCCAGTCAGGCACTTCATCAACCACGCCAAGGTCATTGGCAAGATAGATGAAATTTGGTGTGCCTTCACAGACAAAGATCAGGTCCATCGAACCATCGCGGTCCAGGTCACCGAATTCAACATCCAGGGCGCCCATTTCAATTGACGATTCCCAGTCTGCCATTGGCTGGAAAGTACCGTTGTTGTTAATGAAAATCTTTCCATGGTCCAGCAGGCCGCCATAAGGTTCACCAGCGACAGCAGCGATATCAAGGTCGCCGTCGCTATCCGCATCACCCATGGCGCAGCTGAAAGTGTAAAATGGATCAGACTGGAAGGATGGAATGCTTTCCAGCTCATTACCCTGGTTATAATAGATTTTCAGTTTACCGGGACTTGAAAAGCCCGTTTCTCCGATATAGACGGAAACGGCCACGTCAATATCCCCGTCATGGTCGAGGTCACCGTATGCCAGGTGCCCGTGGTAATCGATATCGCCCGACTGCCAGTCAGGGTTCAATGGGAAAGTGCCATCACCCTGGTTATAGTACACCACCAATCCTTGCCTCAGCATATCATTGCCGTTGGCGACAACTATGTCTTTCCAGTCATCCCCGTTGATATCTGCAAGGCCGAGCCCTGTGGCATAATGCCCATTCGGCGTGGAAATCCAATCGGGTAAAGCATTATACTGGGCCAGTAGCAGCCCGTGGGAAAGGATTGCTATGAGAAGGATCGAAACACGCATAATCTGGTTAGTGTTAAGGTTTAAGTTTTAAGGTTTAAGTACGGGAATATTATTTTTTAAAATTATAAAATAACTCCCCTTAAACCTTAAAATTTAAAATTAAATAAGTCCCCAACTTAAACCTTGAGCCCCCTCCGAAAAGTCGGGGAGACGAATTTACAATATTTTAAAACATGTTTGTTTTCATAGTTATAAACAATTGAATGTCAATATCTTAATTTATTTTGTATGATTTTTCTTCTTATCTTT
>JALNZD010000039.1 GCA_023229505.1 Bacteroidales bacterium
CTTCAATGGCTACCCGGGCCTTAAAGGCCGACGTAAATTTTCTTCTTTTTGCTTTCATAATACCACTGTTAAAATTAGACTTTTTTCAACTTAACCAGTGGTCTGAATTTTGGGGAGTATTATAAATAATCAAAGCAAGACCTTTGACTGCAATCATGGCGATGGAAGAATTAAACTCGGTTTTAGCAATACCGGTAAAGATAAAATCGCAAACCATCTGGGTGAGAACAGACATCCCGGAAAATGCTCAAAATTTATTGAAAGCTATGAACATGAGAATACCATCTAAAATCTTATAAAAAAGAACGAAATGTAGTGGCACAAACCTCTATGCAAGCCATTACTGTGCTGTATATAAATCAATTACAAAAATGAAGTGTCAAACTCGGGAATTATATGGGCTTACAGAGGAAGAAATCAAGATTGTTGAAGGTAATGTTTAAAAAATCAAAATATTTTTTGAATTGAAGGGGGATCATCATAGGAAATTTCTTCTGATGGTATTAATCGGCAATGAAGTTCTTCAACAAATGGATGATTCATTTTTTATTTAAAATCTTATCTAGAATCATTGATGGAACTCTTGAAATTCTATCATCTTTATAATTAACCAGTTTCCTTAAAATATCTTTAAGCCCCCCAATGTTTTCAAATTTAAGGAACTGTTGAAATTGATTTTGATCATTGTAAAGGTTATTGAAATCAAGTTCAAGCTGGTCTAAACGAATAATAAGTGGATCAATTGTTTGCCTGTCAAATATTGCATCACAATAACGAATATGCCAAATTACCTTCCAAGAAAGATTACTGGCGGCTTCATATAAGCTTCGATTGACATTGGCATTAACTAATTTTAATTGATCTTCAATAAGTTCGACCTTGTTAACTGTTTGATTAAGATTTTCAAACTTCTTTTCAATATCAAGAATGCGCTTTGATATTTTTGAAAAGTATATTTTCCAGGCAATAATAGAAACCAATGTAAGCGTGATTATTAGTATTCCGACGAAAATTGCAGTTTGGGCTTGTAAAAGCGCCCATTGGTGATCAAGAATACTTTGATAATAAGTAGTCGAGATTTGTTGATTTTCAACTAGATTCTCAAGTGAATCCAATCTGAAAATTAACTCATTGATGTAAATTGAATCAACCATGTAAAATTACTTTATAATTAAGTTCTCCTAACGATCAATATCATGTCAGGACTTTGTACGATTTATTCCCCAGGGTAAAATATTATTCACTTAATCGAGGCACTATCTCAGACATTGAATAATGAACAAATTGTTTACCAAGTTCGGTCAATTCATATGGTTCAGTATTATCAAATGCAGATGTCAAAACTGATGTGCTCGGTTTTCTTGATGTCTTTTTAACAAAATTTCCATAGTAATCAGTTTCTCTAAATTGCCTTATAACCCCCCCCGTACTTAAATCTCTGATTAACATTTTGAATAAATCAGCTTCTGCAGAATTTTCCCTAGGTTTAGTTTCCCTAATTTTGTTCCATATTTGGCCGCGCGTAATCCGCTTATTTTGATAGATCTCCTTAATTATATAAAAATGTGCTTCATGGTACAATCCAATCCAGTCAATAAAAAGTCTTATTATATCATCTGTGCATAATGTGCTTGCACACGAATTTGTTAACAAATTCTTTATTAATTCCCTCTTATCATCAGTATCAGAATTGTCCCATACTCTAAATCCTTTCTTAACTAAATCTTGATATTCATCAGATTCCATTCTTATATGTACTGATGAATCGAAGTTCTCTAACCTCAAAATTATCCCATAAATAGTTTGACCAAGTTTCTCCAATTTATCTTTATGCTCTTCCAACCATAATTTTAAAATTTCATTGACTTTTGATTGTTCAATTTCAGCATGTAATGATGCTGACGCTCCTAAGAATCCACCAACCCAAGGGATACTACTCAATGCAGAAAGTATAAATCTTGAAACTCTCTTAATATTTTGAGAATTTGTCAAATCAGTGAATTGTTCCTGAATTTCTTTTTCAATATTTTGAAGATCGCCTTTATTCATTAGAATAAGCTATTAACGCGCGGATGTTAGGCAGCGTAAAATCTTTTCTCGGTTATTTTTTTTAAGGAAAAATGAAATTCCCCATTTCTAAAATAAAATGTATCAATAGTCTGATAGATATAATCCTTTTTGCCTGAGATATCTTCAAAAGTAGTTTTTACATAAATTTTCGGTACATCGTCAGTGTATATAGTAAATTCATACTTCAACGATAAGTATAAAAGACAGCTATTTAAAACTAAGTATTCTTCTGGAATGGAAAACCCAGAAGGTTTCTCCTGTATAGCCCTATTTAACAAATATTCAAGATTATCAGTTTCACCAGCATTAACTTTTAAAGATATCCGTTTATTTATTCTGTTAGTACTTGAACTAAATATTAACCAATTATTATCTTGCTGTATGCTTATTTCCTTTTCCTTGTCATGTTGTTCTATTAAAGCAATGAAAGAGTCAATATTTAGTTTATATTCAAACTTAAAGTCTTTTGCTAAGTCTTTTCCTGCATTTATCATTTCAAATAATATATGATTTTTAAAATTATCATTATTGCCTTTCCAATTAGTCGAGATGATTTTTTGAAAATCATTCAAATCTAAAGACCCACTTGTAAAGGACTTAAATAATATTTGAGGTTTTTGTGCCGCAAATCTTTGTTTTTTAATTTCTGCAAGAGTCCTCCAAGCAATTAATGCGGCACCGAATGTCCCTAAACTTCCTATAATAGTAACGATCTTTTCTAAAGAGGATATGCTCATTATATACATATTTTATGCTGCCTAACGTTCGCGCGCAAAGGCCTGGCCCGGGTTTAATTTGGCCGACCAGGCGGGCGCATTAAATGTACAAATTTTACTTGTTCCTTTTTCCATATTCCTTAATACGCGCCCCGCCAGGACGGGCAAACTTTTAATTCCGGGCTGGATTTTGAGCGTTTGTTATTATAGGCCGTTATTATCAATTTTCATATCTGTCTTACGCTGAAGTATTTCGGATAATTCCATTCCTATATTAAATGCTTCATCATATCTTTCTTTGGGGATCCCTTTATAAATCTCTTCATAAGGGTCCCGATATATTTTATGAATAACATCATTTCTTATGCCATTGAATTTAATAATCATCTGGTATTCATTTTCTGATAGTTGAGATAATATGAATAAAACATGAGCAGATGTAACTAAGCTAATTTGATTTGAAATATCCCAAATTCCTGACATTTCGCTTTTATAGTCAATAGTTCCAGCAAGAATAAGTAACTCTCGTAATTTATTTTCGATCCAACCATGGAGAGTTTGAAGTGCTTCGATGAAATTACCAGTATTATATGCCCTCTGAGCATGTTCAGTTGGCCATTCTTCTATTCGAATAAATTCTTGTTGCATTAAGGGAATAATTATGTTAATTCCTAATTCTTAAAATTTATAATAATGGCCTATAACCAATTGATGCCATAAATTTAAATAAATCCAAAGCCAAATACAAATAACAGGAAGGAAATATTTTAGAAGGCAAAGGAGGATCAGGTAAGTTAAAGACCGGCTGACATCGTCAGCCGGTCTTTTGGGGTTGTCCATCTTCCGGTTAGAAGGGCAAATCTTCGCCTGCCACCGGGCCTAAAGCTGAAGCAACATCAGCTTGGGGAAGTGTTTCAGATTTTATAGCCGCGCTGTTAAAATTTCTCACTGTCCTGTCAACCTGTGAATTGGAGAAGACAAAAAGGATCGGAAAGTAGGAGAAACCTTCACCCGCTTTGTTGGTTTTGTCGACCTTCTTGCCCCAGATCATTTGGGCGGTTTCGCCTTTGCGAACGGAGTAACCGGCAGTTTGCCATTGTTCAAGGGTCATCCATACCTGGTTCTTTTTCTTGCCGGAGTAGAATTCCAACAGTGCATCATTCAGGTTGGCAGTCTTGATCTTGCCATTTTTTTGCAGTTCGGCCACATGAAAAGATTGTCGATTGTCGAATTTCGATGGTCGATGTTCGAAGATTTAAATCGAAATTCGAAAATCGGCCATTGACAATCGAGGCTATAGTCTAAATAACATATGAATTACAAACTGTTTTAAATAAAGGCCAAGCCTGGTTTGATACTAGAGCAGCGGTAGCAAACTCTTTGATTTTAAACTCCTTGTTTTTTATTTGCTCTAATACCATATACCAGCTCATATAATTTTGCAAGTATTTTGTCGATACACCATTAAATCTTCTTATCCAGTTCTTTAAACCACTCGTTGTTTGATTTACATTCTGTAGATGATAAATTTTATCCTTAACATATTGGCCTTTTCTTACATGGATTTGTTTATGCTTTAATCCTTTGTCTTTAGCATACCCTGTAAAGCTTCTATGACTATCCGTGCATACGGTAGCTTCTTTATCTAATCGGTCTCCAATTGCACTGTCAATGTCCGTCTTTCTGATCCTACCCCGCTTTATAACCTGAAGATCTTTATGCTTTTGCCTGTCACAAGTTACCAGTACAGTTACTTTGTCATGTGAAATTCCTTGCTGTATGTGATCATTACCTCTTTTCCTGGCCTCCCTCTCAAGGTTTCTGGAACCTTTTTCCGAATAGTTGAAGAAAATATCATCGATTTCACTAATCCCGGAAAATTCTTTCGGAGACAGTGAACGAAGCGAACTCAGAATTTTATGGCGCCAGTCAAAAGAAGTTTGTTTTGAAATCCCTGTTAGTTTAGCGCATTTTTCAAGGGAATATCCCTCAAACATATTCCTTACATAAATTGGCCATAAATGTTGTTTTTTAATCCAGGCTAAAGCCGTCCCCGTCCGTTCGCTAAAATTCTTTTTACAATCTTTGCATACGTATCGTTGAATAGCCTTAAGCTTGCCGTTTGCATAAATATTTTGGCTTTGACAATGAGGACAATAAGTCCCTTGAATTAGTGAAAGATCTTTCTTGATACCATGTATGCTTAAGTCTTCCCTAACCTGCTGAACTAAGTGATTCACAAAAAGTTGCTTTTCGACCTCTGTGAGATCTTTAAATGCCTGAATTAGTTCTTTATATGTATTCATCGATATTTTTTTGCTAAGATAACAATAATTCATATGTTATTTAGACTATAGCCACAATCGACAATTCCTTTGGTAGTGGGGCGAATTTTGCTGGCTTTAGGTCATCTTTCAGTGAAAGTGAATCCCGACAAAGTCGGGACTGTCAGACTTTCAATTTTCAAGGCGCTGCGCTTTTGAAAATTGAGTCTGACTAGTAAATCGAAGACCTGGCCATAGCATGCCGAGTCGGAACAGGAAGGTAATTCTTAGCTCCTGTTCCTCTCGGCATAACTGAAACTAAAAGAAAATTGCTTCGCATTTTCTTAAAGTTTCAGTATAAAAGGAGAATCACGAAAATACCTTCGCCCATGAAATTCGAAGACCGGGACGAGGCAGAAATGGCAAATAGTCAGTAGCAGGGAGAAGAACGGAAACAATTCATTACAGAAAATCGGCAAGAAAAGCTGCAGCCTGATCCTCACAGTGAAAAAAAGTAGCGGTAAGAGTGCTGCAAACGGATGGTCCTGCAGGATTTTAGGCAAAAAAAGACCAGGATGACTATAAACAGCTAAACAATGGTCTAATTGCAAGGACGTTTAATAGCAGATTTGGTAAAGAGGGATGAAGAAGAATTTGGGGAAGCTCTAATTCAACCGAGACTCTGTTTGATCACACAGGTCAAGGGAGGCGGAAATTAGCAAGGTAAATAAAACTAACGAGCCGATAAGATACCAGTTTACCGCTGGCCGGTAGCCATTTAACATACAGGTGGGCAGCTTGGATGCTCGGTAACTGAATAAGGTTTTGAATGAGCGATATTGGTTTTTTAGATTGATTATTAATAACGCATTTGTTTTGGAATTTGCGATATTATACTATAAATTTATGATTCTTAATTAATCCATAAGAAACCATTTCAAAAAACCAAAGACCATTAATTACTAAAAAATATTGATCACCAAGAACTTGGGTCAATAAATTTAAAAAGTTTTAGCTTAACACATACAGGTTATCAGAACCTAACCAAAGCAAATATTATTTAAATATATACCAACAAAAGGCAGTTAAATAATTTCACGTAAACATGTAAATTCCATTTTTATGAAAAACAAAATCTACAAAATCTGTTCCATGCTGATCATTTTGTTATCAGCTATGAATGCACGCAGTGAGGTAATCATTGGCATCTCAGACCCGTTTCAATTTGGGGATACATCTGTAACAATTCCGCTTTCACCCCTTGCCATTGTCATACCTATATTGATGATCGGGTTATACACTTACTGGCGCTACTTTCATATTAAAAGAAATGAGGCCGTATAATCACTTTTATACCGGACACAATGCCTGCATATGTGCCAGCAACTAAACCAAAAAAATTCATCATTAAAACCTATGACCATGAAAATAATTATTCTTTCTTTAGCTTTTTTCTCTGTCCTTAACTGGGCCTATGCCCAACCCGGCTCCATCACCAATATCCAGGTATCCCAGGGCGCCGGCGTAAATGAACGGGTGTTGGATATCCAATTCGATCTCACGGGCAGTGACGCCGCGTATGATATTTCACTGGAAGTAAGCTTTGATAATGGTGGCACGTATTTGCCCATTGACCCAAATGAGGTGACAGGCGCAAGCAATGTCGTCCCGGGTAACGGCATCCCGCTTATCTGGGATGGCCGGATCAGCTACGCCGGTTATTCCACGGATATTGCACGCATAAAGATCATTGCCACTGGAATCTGGCAATGCGGTAACCCCATCACTGACTCACGGGACGGTCAAAGTTACAATACTGTGCTAATCGGTACTCAATGCTGGATGAAAGAAAACCTGAATGTAGGAACGATGATCAATGAAAGCCAGGAGATGAGTGATAATGAAACGATTGAAAAATACTGCTATAATAATGATCCGGCAAATTGCAGTACTTATGGTGGACTCTACCAGTGGAACGAAATAATGCAATATACCACTACCCCAGGCACACAAGGCATTTGCCCAGACGGTTGGCATATCCCAATGGATGAGGAATGGACTGCCTTAACTAATTATTTAGGAGGAGCATCTGTGGCAGGTGGCAAAATGAAGGAAGCGGGATTTGTACACTGGTATCCACCGAATACAGGGGCAACCAACGAAAGTGGTTTCACAGCTCTTCCGGGGGGTTACCGCCCCACCGGTGGGAGCTTCGACTACCTAGGCACGCACGGCCACTGGTGGTCTTCTACGGATTACAGCGGGTCGACCGCCTGGCACCGGTACCTGGGCTACACTGACGCCGGTGCGCGCCGGTACTACTACTACAAGACGTACGGTTTTTCGTTGCGTTGCCTCCAGGACTGATTGGTTATCCCGACAAAGTCGGGACGGGCGAAGCCCGTTTGATTTATTTGATTATTTATCCCCGCAAAAGCGGGATCATCCCGCGTAGTGGGGGGGTATAGTTGTTTTTTTACTAAATCGGGAATTTAAGATTGATAAAGCAATAACGAAAACCAGCATCAGTACAAGCATCAAAGGTAGGCTGATTAACTTTTGCCATTATTTTTACTATTTAAAGTTTCAAGGGCGATTTCTTTTGCTTCTTTTTCTCCATCGCAAATATTGAAGAAAAAGAAGCCGGTGGTATTCAAACGCTGACAGGTCTTCGACCCTGTCAGGTTCGATTGCCAATCGACCTGTCAGTGTCCGACGAAGGAGGACCTGATAGCGTCCGATAGCAGACTAACCCTTCAGCGTTTGAAATTTATAGATTTATAAGCATCAGTAGCTTCAATGCTTCATAGGCATGCCCGGTCTGAAGGTAATTTAATGCCAGCCTGTTCAACTCGGTTGAGATATCTAAGGAAGTCTCGATTAATTCTTTAATTTCAGGATTTTCTTGAATAGCTCTTATTTCTTCTGCATTTGGTAAATTTTCCACGTTACCGAGCTGCCCCAGGTCATTTCCTGTGAGAACGCGGCTGTTGCGTATCTTCTCAGGCAGGGCATCAATCCCGATTCCCATCCGCTGCAATGGTTTTTCAACTTCAAAGAGCGCATCGCCGAATGCCCTGACATAGTAATCCTTACCCAGCCTGCCTACCAGCCTGATCTTCTGCTGGTCGATCATCCCGTCATCGCCAAGAATATCCTCATTGACGTGCATAATCAGGATCTCACAGATGATCAGGTTCGCTGCCCCTCCCCCGCTGCCGGTTTCAATAATATCCCTGACACGGCATTCCATTTGCACCGGGGACTCTTTAACCCTGAACGGTCGTACCAGTTCAGAAGGTAATTTAGAAAAACCTGCCTTAATGAATTCGTCGACGCCCGGCGGGTATTCCGTACTAGCCAGACTGGCCTGGTTGACCATATCATAGGTAACGACGTTAATTACAACTTCAGGTACACTCTTTGCATTCTCAAGCGTATTTTTTGTACTGTTATCGCGTCCCCGTCTCGAAGGGGAAAAGATGAGCGTAGTGGGGTTATACCCAAAGACATTAAAAAAGCTGAATGGGGAAAGGTTCGGATTCCCCCTGGCATCCACCGTACTGGCAAAAGCAATGGGACGCGGTGCGATGCTGCCAAGCAAGTACTGGTGCATTTTCGGATGGGGTGTCTCACCTGGGATAATTCGTAGCATATATTATCTTATTCCAAATTTCTAGTTTCAAATTTCAATTTTCATTTTGCCGGCAGGATTTGCATGCGGCATTCCCCGAATCCCACGCGAACACCATTCTTCTCTCCATAGCCATGCATCACCACCGAATCATAATCCTCAATAAAACTCCTTTTACTGCCATCCGGCATTGTAATGGGCTTTGTGCCTTTCCAGGCCAGTTCAAGCATGGATCCGAAAGAGTCTTCCCCAGGGCCGCTGATAGTGCCGGAAGCGCAGATATCACCCACTTCGACATTGCAGCCGTTCACGGTATGATGCGCCAGCATCTGGGAAAAGTTCCAGTATAAGTACTTCAGGTTGGAGATGCTTAAAATTGTCGATTGTCGATTGTCATTAACAGATCGCTGACCGCTGACCGCCGACCGCTGACTTCCCGGCTCAATAAAAACCTCAAGATTAATATCGAAATGCTTACTGCCATCATATTGCAAATATGGCAAAACTTTAGGCAACTGGAGAGGGCCGGGTGTCCTGAAGGGTTCCACGGCTTCAAGTGTAACTATCCAGGGTGAGATGACCGACCCGAAATTTTTACTTAGAAATGGACCTAGCGGAACGTATTCCCATTTCTGAATATCACGGGCCGACAAATCATTAAACAACACCAAACCAAATATATACTCTTCTGTTTCTGAAGTTTTGATTGAAGAGCCTAACTCGGAATTACGCCCGATGACAAATCCAATTTCCAGTTCAAAGTCGAGTTGTCCGCTTGGACCAAATACAGGTGATTCCTGGTCATCAGCCTTTGTTTGCCCCGAAGGACGATAGATAGGAGTTCCGCTGACGACAATTGAAGAGGCACGGCCATGATAACCAACCGGGAGATGTTTCCAGTTCGGCAAAAGTGCATTTTTGGGATCACGGAACATCACGCCGACATTGTAGGCATGCTGCTCACTGGCATAGAAATCAGTATAATTCCCCACTTTAACAGGCATGTGCATGGTCACAGATTCAATAGGATGCAAGGCCAATGCGCATGCTTCCTGGTTTGCCTTAAGGTCATCGTTCGTTTCAAGGAATAGTTCCCCGAGCCGGTTTCGTACTTTGCTGGTGACAAGCTTTCCAAGGGCAATGAATTCATTCAGGTAAGGTTGATAAAAGACAGTAAGGTCATCAATACCGAGATCATCGAAATATCCAAAATCGGCCAGAACGGAAAGGTCAACGACGGTATCTCCGATCCGGGTAGCAGGCCTTGGATCACTATTTCCGTGACTGAATATCCCGAATGGAATATTATAAATAGAAAAATCAGAATTATCCAGTATTGATATCCAGGATCTCATCATTTAAGTTCAAAGTTCAAAATAAAAATTCCAATTTTCAACTTTCAATTTTCAATTTTCAATGCTCAAAGCGTTCCTCTTTTTTCCTGCTCACGTTCAATGGATTCAAACAACGCCTTAAAGTTGCCTTTACCGAATGATTTTGCCCCTTTTCGCTGAATAATCTCATAGAACACTGTTGGCCTGTCTTCCACCGGCTTAGTGAAGATCTGGAGCAGGTAACCTTCGTCATCCCGGTCGATAAGGATATTCAGTTCTTTAAGCGGTTTAAGGTCCTCATCGATCTCCCCTACCCTTGAAAGCACATCTTCATAATAAATATCGGGGACATATAAGAATTCGACCCCTCTCCTTCTTAATTCACTGACAGTGCGAATAATATTATCCGTGGACATGGCGACATGCTGAACGCCAGGGCCCCGGTAAAAGTCGATATACTCCTCAATTTGTGATTTCTTTTTGCCTTCGGCTGGTTCATTCAGCGGGAATTTGATGCGCCCGTTACCATTTGCCATTACCTTCGACATCAGGGCGGTGTATTCAGTTGAAATGTCTTTGTCATCGAAAGAAACCAGTTGGGAAAATCCCATCACTTCAGCATAAAATTTAGCCCATTGGTTCATTTCTCCCCATCCCACGTTACCGACCATATGATCTACATACTTTAATCCCAATGGTTCTGCCCTGTATGTGGGCTCCCATTTAATGAATCCCGGAAGGAAAGGACCGTTATAATCTTTTCTCTCAACGAAGATATGAACGGTTTCACCATAAGTATGAATCCCTGACCTGACCACCCTGCCATTTTTATCCTCTTCAACAGCAGGCTGCATATAAGGTTTAGCGCCTCTTTTAACCGTTTCGTGGAAAGCGCCTGCAGCATCATCGACCCATAAAGCGATCACCTTTACCCCATCGCCATGCATTTTCACATGTTCACTGACCGGGGAATCAGGTACAAGTGATGTAGTAAATACAAACCGGATCTTATCCTGAACCAGCACATAGGAGGTTTTCTCCTTATCCCCTGTTTCAAGTCCTTTGTATGCCAATGGCTGAAACCCAAAAGCCAACTGATAATAGTAAGCAGCCTGTTTGGCATTTCCGACATAAAACTCAACATAATCGGTGCCGTTGATAGGCAGAAAGTCTTTATTCATGATGATTGAAATTTGAAAATCGAAATTTGAAAATCGAAATTTGAAATTTGAAATTAGGGAACAACATGTAAAGCTATTTTATTTAGTGCTGCTAATGAATGCATTAAGTTTAGGACCAAGTTCATTAATAAGTGATTCATATTCTTTAATGTCATCAAGATTAACAATTTTCCTTCTGATTAGTTTTCTTAACCATGTTTTTGTTTCCTCGAATGACCCTCGTGCATAACGGTAAAACAATTTTCTGTCACCAGGAGTAAATCTTCCATAACCTTCTGAAATATTTGCAGCTATACTATCTGAAGACCTAATAATTTGATAACCAATTGTTCGTTGAACTTTTTCCGGCCATTTATCAAAATCATTCCATATTTTATCAGAAAACTTTTCAGAAAGAATGTAAACATCCAACTCAACCAACCTCTTCATTTTTCCCCTCTTTCTTTCTAACCCAAATTTCCATTTTCCAATTTCAAAATCACTCAGCCCCAATTTCTATTTTCAAATTTCTAATTTCACTCTATCCAACTTTTATAGTACTCTCCATCCTCAATATCCAATGCTTGTTTAGTAATTTTCAGCGGCCGGAAAGTATCGACCATCACAGCCAGTTCATGGGTTTCCTTTTGTCCCAGGCTTTTTTCAACAGTACCTGGATGTGGCCCGTGCGGTATGCCGATCGGGTGAAGGGTGATCTGGCCTCTCTCTACATGTTTCCGGCTCATGAATTCTCCATCGACATAGTATAACACCTCATCGGAATCAACATTACTGTGATTATAGGGTATTGGTATTGAAAGCGGGTGATAATCATACATGCGGGGAACAAAAGCACAGGTTACAAAATTGTTGGCTTCGAAGGTTTGATGGACAGGAGGCGGCTGATGAATGCGCCCGGTAATAGGCTCGAAATCGTGTATTGATAAGGCATAAGGATAATGATAGCCATCCCAGCCAACGACATCAAAGGGATGCGATGCGTAATGATATGGATAGATCATATCCTGCTTCTTTATCAGTACAACGAAATCGCCTTTTTCATCATGAGTTTCCAGATCTTGTGGCTTGCGGATGTCCCGCTCATAGTATGGCGCATGCTCCAAAAGCTGCCCGACGCGGTTAACATATTTTTTTGGAAACCGGAACGGGCTGAATGATTCGACAATAAACAGCCGGTTATCTTCTGTTTTGAACTCAAGCTGATAAATAGTACCTCTTGGGATGATCAGATGGTCGCCATACCCGAAAGAAAGATTGCCATACATCGTTTTTAAAACTCCTTCACCTTCATGGACAAAGATCATCTCATGCGCATCAGAATTTTTAAAGTAATATTCCTTCCGCTCAAGTGAGTTCTGAGTTTTGAGTTCTGAGTTCTGAGTTTTTCCTGACTTCTGCCTACTGTCAACTGTCAACTGCCCACTTCCCCATGCCTCAGGCGCTGCCAAAATGATATAGCAGTCATCATTAACCAAAACCGGCTTCCTGCTCTTCAGGTAATCGCTTTCAGGGTTTACTTTGAATCCCTGGAAGCTGCGGTGTTGCATGTTCTTGGCAATGGCTATTTCAGGAGCGATTGAAAAAGGTTCATCAATTTTTGTAACCAGGGTCGGAGGATAGTTGTGGTAGACCAGCGAATATTCGGCAGAAAAACCTTCCGTTGAGACAAGTTGCTCGGCATACAGGTTCCCATCCGGTTTGCGGAACTGGATATGGCGTTTGGGTGGTATATTCCCGAGTTTATGGTAATGTGGCATGTAGGCTTATTTAGAATGGTTTTAAAGTTCAGACAAAGATAAAGATTTGCTGAGAATAATATCAACTTTTTGAGATGTAAAAAGTAGTCCCACCGTTCCACTGTTTCACTATTTCACCGTTCCACTGTCTCACTGTTCCAGGCTAACAGGAACACGGAGTGCAGCCCTTTTGATGTCAGGTATTCCCTGAATAGCTTCAGTGAAACGTTCTTAAATCTGCGGGCCATTACTAAGCCGGTAAGGAAACGGAATGGTCAATTTTTCTGAAGGGATAATTGTTGAATATCCTGCTGAAATTATCATTTTCCTCCAGAAGTTGGCTGATTTGGGGTGGGACCATAGGTTTAAATTTGCTCTTTTTTATCGTCCAACCTAAACGCCTCAGCTCCTCAGTGAAAGTCTTTTTATGGGTAGTGTAAAGTAAAAATTCCCCAAGGCATACTTTAAACGACTCGAAGGCTTCTTCTTCATTATTACCGTAACCGCTTACATCAAGCGCCGGGCAATAGACTACCTGAGCGCCTCCCTCTTCAAAGATTATAAAGGGAAGGTTAATGCTTATTTCCTGGTTGCTGCTACTCCAGGTTCCCTTGAATTGTCCTTCCGGTGTCATAAAAAGCGTGTAAAAAGTTTATTGGCGAAATGATATAACGATTTCCGTTATAACCTTGTTATGCATTTGTGAGCAAAATTAACATTTTTAAATCACACCTATATATAATGCAATTTTTTATAGAAAGCAATTAAAACAACCGCCCGATTCCGGGCGGATTTGCCATTACTTCATTATATAACAGCCTTATTTGCTCCCTGGTACAAATCTTCGTGTTAGGATCCCAAACCCATTGCGGATATTCATTTGCCAGGCTCTGAATGCCTGGTCGGCCGTTGAGCAACGCTTGAAGATAAGCATCGTTACAGAGCATCTCCCGCATAAATGTTGCCCAGGGGATAAAAAAACGCATGACATGACAACACATCAGGTCTAAGTGATCTAAATCCTAAGCAGCCGCTACAACCAAGCAAACAACCATCGTTCCTTTATTAATGGCCGGTTTCAGTGATCTAAATCCTAAGCAGCCGCTACAACTGGCTACAATAGCTACCGTTACCAATCGTGGCCGGTTTCAGTAACCTAAGTTCTAAGCAGCCGCTACAACCTTTAATTGCGATGTGTCTTGTTCTTGGCTCCCAGAGTTTCAGTAACCTAAGTTCTAAGCAGCCGCTACAACTTCAAAATTTCTTGGGACATTCGGAAACCAAGAAAGTTTCAGTAACCTAAGTTCTAAGCAGCCGCTATAACATAGTCACCTTGTAACTAAGTTACTTAGTCACTGTATGGTTTCAGTAACCTAAGTTCTAAGTAGCCGCTACAACTTAGAATAACCTAACAAACCATCAGGGTAATCTCCTTTCCCGTAAAGATAACCACTTTTCGTCGAAAATACATGATAACTTAGTTTTTATAGTAAGATGTTTAACCCCAACGGGGTATTAATCAGACGCTTCATGGATTGCTATAATACTCCATGCCCCACGGGCAAGCGCTTACTTGGAAATTTGGAACTGGAAAAAAGAAACTTGAAATTTGAAATTTGAAACTGGAAAAAAGAAACTTGAAATTTGAAATTTGAAACTTGGAAACCACTAACCAAGAACCACTAACCACTAACCAATAACCACTAACCAATAACCACTAACCAATAACCAATAACAAGAACCTTTATTCAATCCCTGCAACATGCTTCATGAACTGAACACGTTCAAAAGCTGCCGGATTTTTTGCTTCTTTATAACTCAGCTTACCGATGAAATCTGCAGTATTTACAAACTGATGCTTTTCCATCCATTGTTCGATGTCTTTTAACATCACACCGATCTGCTCAAAGCCTTTCTGGTACAGAACGCTGGCAATCTGAACAGCCTTTGCACCAGCCAGGAGTTGTTTGATGACGGCTTCTCCGTCGTGGATGCCGGTTGAGGCAGCAATATCGCATTGAATTTTGTCGGACAGCAAGGCAACCCATCTTAAGGTAAGAGACATTTCGGCCGGGGTGCTGAAAACGTGACTTGGAGTTACTTCAAACTTATCGATATCAAAATCCGGCGCAAAGAAACGGTTGAAAAGGACCAGCCCTGAAATACCAGTCCAGGACAACTGCAGGGCCATATTCGTCAATCCTGAAAAATAATAACTAATCTTGGCTGCAATCGGAATTTTAACCTGTTTCATAACCGACTGGAGAATGTCGAAATAAATCTGTTCATGTTGTTCCGCTTTTCTCCTTGGGTCAGAGGGCAGTATGAAAATATTCAACTCAAGGGCATCGGCTCCGGCTTCCTGGATGTTTTTTGCAAAAGAGACCCATTCGGAAGATGAAACACAGTTGATACTTCCAATGACCGGAATATCCAACTTGCTTTTAGCATCCCTGATTAGTTTTATATAATTCTCAAGGTCATTTTCCCGTGTATAATGACTGATATAATCAAGTGCCTCCGGATAAGAGTAATTATTCTCGCTCTGGTTGAATGTTTTATTAATCGCAAAATTGATCTGTTCTTCAAATAAGGATTTTAATACAATTGCACCAGCGCCATTGTTGTATAATTTCTGTAAATCATCAATTGAATTAGTCAACCCTGAACTGCCGGCGATTATAGGGTTGCGCAACTTCAAACCCATGTAAGATGTAGAAAGATCAGCCATGAAAAAATATTTAAAACATATTTAGTGATTTATCTCTTCAGGCTATTAAAAACAGAAGTTTAGCCTATATTTAATTTCCGGAAGATGTCATTACCTTCCAGCAGATCCACGGCTTTAAGGAATTCCTCGTCTATCGGGGACATGATTTCATAGAAAGAGCCAATATTCCAAAGATTCATTGCTACCATGGCCTTAATCTGGGTATTAATCAATAATTCAGAAGATTTCCACCCTGGTTCATCAAATTTAACACCTTCTTTTTCGGCTAAATCCTTAAACTCTTTGATCAATACCGAATCAACAGAGAATTTTTCTTTGAACGACATAAGCGAAGGAAATTGTTCATTCAAATTTGCACGGTTTTCTTCAACAAACTGAAGGGAGAATTTATTTAATACGCCCTTCCTGCGGATTTCCACATAATAATCGGAAAACATGGTCGAATCCCAGGGTATGAAAACATCAGGCATGATGCCTCCTCCACCATAAACAATCCTTCCCCTGGGGGTTGAAAATTTTAACGAGTCAGGAAACCTGATGCTGTCTGCAAACAGGTATTCCCCATGTTCAAACCTTTTACTGAAATCCTTGTAATATTCTTCTATGCCATTTTCATAAGGTCTCTGTATGCACCTTCCCGTTGGTGTGAAATACCTGGCAGTAGTCAGTCTGATAACCGAACCATCAGGCAGGTTGAACGGCCTTTGCACCAAACCCTTGCCAAAAGACCTGCGCCCTATAACAATTCCCCTGTCCCAATCCTGTACCGCCCCTGATACAATCTCACTCGCAGAGGCCGAAGCTTCATCAATGATGACAACCAGTTTGCCTTTTTCAAAATTTCCTGCCGGGGTTGCAAGGTAATCCTGCCTGGGACTGTGAATTCCTTCAGTGTATACGATCAGCTTTCCGGCATCAAGGAATTCATCAGCCAGTTCAACAGCCGTATTAAGGTAGCCGCCTGAATTGCCTCGCAGGTCCAGGATAAGCTTGCTCATTCCCTGACTTTTAAGGGTGTTTACGGCTGTTGTAAACTCTTCTATCGAGGTTTTTGAAAACCTGTTCAGCCGGATGTAACCGATGTCAGGAGCAGCCATAAAAGAGGCATCTATGGAATTCAGCGGAATTTTATCCCTTACGATAGTGAACTCCAGGAGATTATTCTTGCCTTTCCTGTAAATTGAAACATCGACGGTAGTTCCTTTTTTCCCTCTCAAACGGTCCATAACCCACTGATTATCTACCTTGTCACCAGTTGCATCTTCATTATTTATTTTAACAATCTTATCACCGGACAAAATCCCCAATTTTTCAGAAGGACCGCCCGGAACCGGCGAAATAACAAGGATGGTATCCTGGAAAAGCTGAAAACTAACCCCAATACCTTCAAAACTTCCTTCCAGTGGTTCATTTGCTTTCTGTAACTCTTCCTTTGATATATATGCCGAATGAGGGTCCAGTTCTTTAAGTGATTTCACGATTGCATCTGCTACGATTTCTTTCATATCGACACTGTCGACATAAGCAAGGTCAATGATCTGCATCGCTGCCACGATCTTCTGGATTTCCTGCTTATCTATCAGATTCTGACTAAAAGTAACCGCTCCCCATATTGAAAGAAGAATAAAAAATAAACTTGAACGAAGATAAGATGTGATTTTCATGAGCTTCAATATTCTAAAATTTCTATGCAAGCCTTATAAATTTTCTCTGTGTTGGGCAGGATAGCTCTTTCAAGGATCCTGTTAAAGCCGACCGGAGTGAATGTCGATCCAACCCTTTTAACCGGTGCGTCGAGGTACTCAAAGGCCTCTTCTGTAATCATTGAAGCAATTTCCGCACCAAAACCGGCGAAAACTTTATCTTCGTGAACAACCACCGCCCTGTTCGTTTTTTTTACGGAGGTCAGGATTGTCGTTTTATCTAATGGGATGAGAGAACGGATATCGATTACTTCAATCTGCCGGCCTGACTCCTGAAAAATTTTACCGGCGACTTGCAATGACATATGCGTCGTGTTTCCGTATGTGACAATGCTAAGATCAGTGCCTTCCCTGCGGATCCTGGCTTTTCCGAAAGGGACTTCAAATTCTTCCGGAACATAAGTCTCAGCTAATGGGTCGTTATAAAGGGCTTTCGGTTCCATAAACACTGTCGGGCCTTTAGAACGCATGCTTGTTCGGAGCAATCCGGCTGCATCGTCTGCAAATGACGGGTAAACGATCCTGATCCCGGGAAATGCGGATAATGCCCCTTCAATGTTCTGCGAGTGGTATAACCCACCACCGATATACCCTCCTGAAGCCAGCCTGATCGTCACATTGGAAGCGAATTGGCCGTTTGATCTCCAATAGTCATGGGTCATTTCGATAAATTGTTCCATGGCAGGCCAGAAGTAATCTGCAAATTCAGCTCCTTCTATCACAATCCGTATCTTTTCACTGAAGCGGCTCATGCCATTAGCTGTTCCAACGATGTAATCTTCAGCAATAGGCGCATTGAAGACCCGGTCACGGCCAAATTCCTGCTGCATTCCCTTTGTGACATTGAACACGCCGCCCTTTTCCTTATTGGCCAGGTCCTGTCCCCAGATAAATGTATCCGGGTTATGGCGGAATTCCTCTTTTAATGTCTCGTTCAAGGCCTGGATAAGTTTTTTACGGGGACCTTCTTCATGGTGAATTCCTTCTGTAAATTTTACCGGTTGGTAAGGTTCCGGGATAACGAAATCTAAAATAGATGCCGGGTCGGGATCTGGCATCATGATGACCTTTTTGTGCGCAGCAGAAATCTCTTTTTTAGCCTGGATGTCAATATCCTCAAGTTCCTGTTCGTTAAAAATATTGGAAAACAAAAGTCGTTTTTTAAATTTTAATAACGGGTCCCTGCCCATAGCTTCACTTATTTCTTCATCGTCCCTGTAAAGCTCGTGACGGTCTGAATTGGAATGGGAATGCATCCTTACACAATGGGCATGAACGATCACAGGCTTACATTGTTCCAGCACATGGCGCTTTGCGATAGCCATTGCATTCATACTGCTGAATACATCAAGCCCGTTGCAATAAATAATCCGAAGGTTTTCAAATCCTTCAAAATTGGTTGCCGCATAATAATTGGCAGTCTGATCCTCTTTAGGGACGGAAATACCATATCCATTATCCTGGAAAACAAATATCACCGGAAGTTCTTCATTACTGGCGCCATTAATGGCCTCATATACGTAACCTTCAGAAGTGGATGACTCCCCTTGTGAGCTGATGGCCACTCCACCTGATTTATAGTATTTAATTGCCCTTGCAACACCGACTGCATGAAGTGTGTGATTACCTGTAGCTGAAGAAACATTATGAATGTTCCAGGCAGGTTTGGCAAAATGATTAGACATATGCCTGCCGCCACCAGCTATGTCATCTTTCTTGGAAAGACCATTGAGAATTATTTCCTCGGGCGTTAAACCCGCTGAAATAGCAGTCAGCATATCACGGTAATAGGGAAACAAATGATCAGTTTTCCGGTCGAACAGTTGTCCGATGGCCAACTGTATACCGTCATGTCCTGCATAGGGTGCATGATAAGACCAGCCAAGAGCTTGTTTAAGGTAATTCGGAGCTTTATCGTCAAGCTGCCTGCCAAGTGTCAGCAGGTAATACCATTTGCTGAGCGTTACTTTATCAACATTTTTAATCGAGAATACTTTATCTTCTTTATTTATCCTTAGCCTTTTATTCTGGTACATAGGTTAATTTTCAAGGCAACAATTATTTAACAATCCGGCTGCCCGGTTTGTTTTGCAAAATTATACAATAATCGGACATTATTTATAAATAATCTAAATATGAAGGACTTAGTTTAAGAGATATACATCTCAGGGATCCTGTCATTAAAAACATGGTTTCGTGCAGTGATCATCTTATTACCTGATAATTGCGTATCAATTTCTGTGGTAATAATTTCTGTTTTATCAGGAGATGCCATCTCAGTTATACTTCCCGAAGGATCGGTAAATACAGAACAGCCGCTGAAAGTGATATTCCCTTCTGTTCCAATCCGGTTGGAAGTGGCAATAAATATCCGGTTCATCAGGGAAAGACCTGGCAGGCAACGGTGAGCATTCCCGGTCAGCAGGTTAGAAGGATGACAGATGAGGTCGGCGCCTTTTTGTGCCATAATTCGCCAGGGTTCCGGGAAAAGATAATCAAAACAGATCATGATCCCAATTTTAAAATCTCCCAGGTCGAATACAGGAAAACCTGTATTACCTTTCTGAAAGATATCTTTTTCATTCATAAAAAGATGGACCTTACGGTATTTTCCGATGATGCCCGCAGTACCGACCAGGATAGCTGTATTAAACAACTTATCGCCTTCCCGTTCATTAATGCCTGAAACAATAAAAATGTTCTTTGACCTTGCCTGGTCTATTAAAAAATCCTGAAAAATACCCTTTCTGCCAATAACTTCCGAGTATTGGTAAGCTTCTTTATATCCTTTAAAATTATAGCCGGAATTTGAAAGTTCCGGGAGAATAACCAGCCGGCTTTCTTCAATAGAATCGAACAGGGATTCCAGACGCCTGATATTTTCCTCCGGTTCCGCAAATGCAGGCTGAAACTGGATAATAGATACCGTTGATCTCATGGGTTTTACTTTCTGATTACTTCGAATTCGCCATTTTCGAAAAGGCGAATGATTGTCGACGGCTTTGTCCTGATGATGACATCACGGTTAAAATTAACAACATGGTCGACACCCTCTAATATTTCTCTGGAAATCTTACTGAAAACTATTGGAGCCGGCTGACCGGAAAGATTTGCAGAAGTGGAAACAACAGGTCTGTTAAATAAGGAGATCATTTTCCGGCAAAAGTCATTATGGACGATCCGGATAGCTATTGTGCCGTCATCCGCGACAATGTTTTTTGCAACATTCATAGCATTCGGATAGATTATGGTAAGAGGTTCCTTGTAGCGTTCAATAAGGTCGTAGGCTATTGGCGGGACTTTTTTAACGTAGGCAGCAAGTTTATCCGGATTGTCCAGCAGTATGATCATGCTTTTACACTCAAAGCGCTGTTTAAGGCGATAAATCCTTTCTACCGGCTTTGGCTGAGTGGCATCGCATCCAATCCCCCAAATGGTATCGGTAGGGTAAAGGATGACTTTGCCTCTTTTAAGGAAGTCGACCGATAGCTTTACTTCTTCTTCCATTTAATTACTTGCGTGTATTTGGTTTGTATCCTTTCTTTTTTGCCATATCTTCCAAACGCGCCTGGAATCCAGATTTTTTAACTGGTTTCAGCTTGTTTTCCTGAATTTTCCGGTGCAATTTACCTTCATCGACAAAATAGCGGAAAATATACATTTGAGCGAAAGTGATAATGTTTACCAAGAAATAATAATAACTCAGCCCTGAGGAATAATTATTGAAGATGCCCAGGAACATGATTGGCATGATGTACATCATCGTTTTCATTCCGGGCATTTGCTGAGTTCCTGTGCCCATCATCTGGTTGTTCAGGTAAGTATATATTATGGTCGATATTGTCATCAGAAGCGTGAACAAACTCACATGGTCACCATAGAATGGTATGTTAAATGGCAAATTCATGATGGAGTCATAAGAAGAAAGGTCGTTTGCCCATAAAAAGGCTTCTTGCCGCAATTCTATAGAAGCAGGAAAGAACCGGAACATTGCAATCAGGATTGGCATCTGCAACAATACGGGAATACAGCCTGACATCGGGTTAACCCCAGCTTTTTTATACATCGCCATTGTCGCCTGCTGCTTCTTCATCGCATCCTCTTTCTTGGGGAATTTCAGACTAATCTCATCGACTTCCGGTTTTAACAACCTCATTTTTGCCGATGACAGATAGGTCTTATAAGCGATTGGATAAAGGACGATTTTTAGTAAAATGGTTAAAACCAGGATAACGATTCCATAGTTCCAGCCAAAACTACCCAGGAAATTGAAGACCGGAAGGACTGCGTAGCGATTGATCCATTGCATCAGGAAAAAGCTCCACCCGAGCGGTATCTGCCGTTCAAGATCAAGCTTGTACTTCCTGAGTATATTATATTTGTTGGGTCCAAAATACAGGGACATCCCGACTGATTCGTCCTCTGCCCCTGTAAATGGTATTCCAACCTTATAATACAGTGATCTCAGGTATCGGTCGCCGGGAGGTGTATCCGAGGTTGATACCTTCATAATGGGATCGACAAAATAGTTATCAGCGATCAGGGTTGAAGAAAAGAATTGTTGTTTAAAAGAAAGCCACTTAATCTGGTCACGAAGGGACTTTTCATCAGTTTTGCTTTCAGAGAGATATTCAACTTTTTCTTCATTAAGTTTATAATAAATGGTTGAGCCATTGAACTGGTCAACATGTTTCTCCTGTTTCCTCAGGTCAGTGCTCCACTCAAAATCGACATAACCCCGGGCAGCATCGATTGTCTTATTCAGGTTATGAAAACTGACGTTAAAACCGAGCATATAGTTATTACCCTTCATGGTAAACAGGTACTCGATGTATTGCTCCTTATTAAAGGATGTATCAGCAGAAGTATAAAGCCGGAGGGCAAACCGGGCCTGCCGGTCACCATTCACCCTGACCGTATCGCTACCTTGCCCGTAGCCATCCACCCATTCAGGCTGGAAGTAAAAGTTAGTCGTATTAATTGTGCGGTTATTCGCGAAGAAAGAAAATCCAAACTGGCTCGTATCGCTTTCTATCAAAATAAGGGGTTGACCATCCCAGGTTTTAAAGTTCTTTAATTCGACATAAACAATTTTTCCACCCAGGGATGAAAGCCCGATCTTTATCAGGTCATTTTCAAGATAGTATTTTTTTTCCTCTCCTATCGCAGCCAGAGCAAAAGAACCGAACTGGTCATGAAGGGCTGAAATATTATTTTCTTCAGGAATGGCAGTTGTCAAAGCAATTGTATCCTGCGGGGCTTTTTGTTCTTCAATTTTCGTCCTTTCAGACAGTGTTATCTGTGCAATGGAATCGCTCTGCCGCTGGATCGTCATCATGGAATCCTGCCGGTGTCTTTGTTCCAGTAATTCTTCCTTGGAAGGTGCAGTCAGGAAGTAATAACCAATAAGGATAGAAAAGATCAGCAGGAACCCTATAATTGTATTTTTACTATTGTTCATAAAATTAATCGGAAATTAAAACTCTTTAATAAGGGTGCAAAGATAGGAAATTGACGGCATCCGGCTGATAAAAAAATCAAACTATTGGTGAAAGGCCATTTGCCTGGAATGCTTATATATGATAGAAGCTCCGATGAAGTTAACGAATAAAGGATGGGGGCTGTCGACCGTACTCCTGTATTCAGGATGGAACTGAACCCCGATGAACCAGGGATGGTTTTTAAGTTCCATAATCTCGACAAGGTCCTGTTTGGGATTTTTACCGGCAGCGATCATTCCGGCTTTCTCAAACTCCTTTAAATAATGGTTATTAAATTCATAGCGATGCCTGTGCCTTTCATTCACTTCACTTCTTGCATATATTTTACCCACCTTTGTGTTTTTTTTAATTCTGCACAGGTAAACTCCAAGACGCATAGTACCCCCCTTGGTATGGATTTTTTTCTGTTCCTCCATCATATCAATCACAGGATATGGCGTTTCAGGATCCATTTCCGTCGAATGGGCGCCTTCATAGCCCAAAACATTTCGAGCAAATTCAACGACGGCGCACTGCATACCCAGGCAAATCCCAAGAAAGGGTATTTTATTTTCACGTGCATACCTGATTGCTTCAATTTTTCCTTCTATTCCTCTTTGGCCGAAGCCAGGTGCGACCAGGATACCATCAAATCCCTTAAGTTTTTCAGCGACATTGCCGTCATTCAGGTTCTCAGACTGGATAGATTGCACATATACTTTGCACTGGTTAGCAGCACCGGCATGAATGAACGATTCCTGGATTGATTTATAAGCATCTTTCAGTTCTACATATTTACCCACCAGGCAAATCCTGACCTCGTCTTTTGGATTCTTGAGCCTGAAAATAAATTCTTCCCATTTTGACATATCAGGTTGCCGATCAAACGGGAGGTTAAGTTTCCGAAGAACCTCTATGTCCAGTTTTTCTTCACGCATCAGCAAGGGCACCTCGTAGATGGTTTTTGCATCTATGGATTCAATGACAGATGTCGGTTCAACATTACAAAATAATGCGATCTTATTTCGTATGTTTTGGTTGAGGTGTTTCTCAGTCCGGCAAACAATAATATCCGGCTGAACCCCGGATTCAAGTAAAGTTTTCACAGAGTGCTGGGTCGGTTTGGTCTTTAATTCGCCTGCTGCTGCCAGATATGGGACCAGTGTGAGGAGAATAACCAGGCAACGGTCGCCCATTTCCCACTTGAGCTGCCTTACGGATTCAATATAAGGTAAAGACTCGATATCGCCAACCGTCCCGCCTATTTCAGTAATCACAAAATCGTAACCGAACTTATTACCAAGAATCTGGATATTGCGTTTGATTTCATCAGTAATATGAGGGATAACCTGGACGGTTTCACCAAGGTAATCGCCTCTTCTTTCTTTTCGGATAACCGTTTGATAGATTCTGCCTGTAGTTACATTATTTGCCTGTGATGTAGGTACATTCAGGAATCTCTCGTAATGCCCGAGGTCAAGATCAGTTTCCGCTCCATCTTCCGTAACGTAACATTCTCCGTGTTCATATGGATTTAATGTCCCGGGATCCACATTGATATAAGGATCAAGTTTTTGGATCGTAACGGAGAATCCCCTTGCCTGGAGCAATTTAGCCACAGAGGCTGAGATAATGCCTTTTCCAAGTGAAGAGGAAACACCGCCGGTTACGAAGATGTATTTTGTTTTGAACATGATAAGGATATAAGCAAATAATATTTGTTATTAATAGTATGTTTCCCATTGAACACCTGCAATATGTTTAGCTAAACGTAAGGCCTGGATTGTATAGCCGAACTCATTATCATACCAAACATACAGAATAATGGATTTCCCATCTGCAGAAACCAGTGTGGCGGGTGCATCGAATATCCCGGCACAACTGTCACCGATAAAATCTGTGGATACAGCTTCGGTGGAAGCGGAGAACCTGATCTGTTCAACCAGGCGCCCATTCAGTGCAGCATCCCTGAGTATTTCAACGACTTCCTCTACGGTGGTTTGTTTTTGAACGGTAAGGGAAATGATCGCCAGAGATACATTAGGGATAGGTACTCTGACGGCATTGGCTGTCAATTTACCTTTTAGCGAAGGGATGGCTTTTGCTGCGGCAGAAGCAGCCCCGGTTGATGTAAGCACCATGTTGATCGGCGCTGAACGCCCTCTCCTGGGTTTTTTATGATAGTTGTCCGTCAGGTTCTGGTCGTTGGTGTAAGCATGGATAGTTTCGATATGGCCTTTGTCGATACCGAGTTTATTCTCGATTACGTAAAGAACAGGGACAATGGCGTTAGTGGTACACGAAGCTGCAGAGTATATCGTTTCAGTATTAAAGTCGACTGTTCCGTCATCATGGTTGACTCCAAAAACAATATTTGGCACATCGCCTTTGGCAGGAGCAGTGAGCATTACCTTTTTGACCCCTTTTGATTTCAAATGCCTGGCAAGGTCTTCACGCTTAGTCCAGACTCCGGTACTATCGATCAGCAGGGCATCATAGATACCTTCAGCCTCATAATCTATTTCCTCAGGATTATTTGCTGCAAGCATTTTAACCTTATGTCCGTTGATCATCAGGATTTTATTATCAACATCCTCGATAGCGACACCACGGAAAGGCCCATGTATGGAATCGTTGCGAAAAAGAGATGCTCGTTTTTTAATTTCTTCAGGTGAGTTACCGCGGGTAACGATAGCTTTGACATTGAGCTGAGTGCCGTTTCCCTGGATAATAAGCTCACGGGCAACTAACCGGCCGATACGTCCGAAACCATATACTACAACATCGACAGGTTTATCATACTTCACTTTCTTCCCAATTAAGTGCTCCAATTTATTGTTGAGAAATGCCCTGGCATCTGAATATGCAGATCCTTCTTCCGTCCATTCTTTGTTTAACCTGCCGATATCAATACGTGCCGGTGGTAAATCCATGTTTAGCAACTCCCTGGCAAGCATGACCGAAACCTGTATCTTTAATTCCTTGCCGATAACTGATAATGAATGTGAATGTTTTTTGAGGATTACGCTTGAAGACCGGTCGATAAGCTGACTTCTGAAAATGATCAGTTCAATGGATTTATCATAGTAAAGCTGACCTACAAGGTTGACGAATTCAAAACCGGATTTTTCATCAATGATCCAATTATCCAATGAACTGACATATTCATGATGATGAGCGCTATTTTTCAAATCGTTTGACTCTGTCATGGCAAATGTGATTAATTGGTTATTAAAAAGATTTTCCGTTTAATATGCAATAATAACAAAAATAAAAAAACAAAAGGCCACAGTTCGGAAATGAACTATGACCTGAACTTATGATATAATAAATTAGCCTTATTCGCCGAGGTAGGCTTTCAGCAATTTACTCCTTGAAGTATGCTTCAGCCGCCGGATGGCTTTTTCCTTGATCTGCCTCACCCGCTCGCGGGTAAGGTTAAATTTTGCACCAATCTCATCCAATGTCAATCCGTGATTCATGCCGATGCCATAGTACAGGTTAATCACATCGCGTTCCTTTTCAGTAAGTGTTGACAATGACCGTTGAATCTCTTTATTTAGTGATTCACGCATCAAATTATTATCAGTGCGGGGTGTATCTTCAGAAACAAAAACATCGAGAAATTTCGTATCTTCATCTTCCGCGATAGGAGCATCCACGGAAACATAACGGGTGGTTATCCGCAGGGCTTTGTCCAGCTTATGTTCAGGAATATCTAACTTTCGCGCAATTTCTTCAACAGAAGGCGGGCGTTCAAATTCCTGTTCAAGCCTGGATGTAGCCTTTTTGATCTTATTCAATGAGCCAACCTGGTTTAAGGGGAGTCTGACCAGCCGTGATTGTTCAGCAAGTGCCTGCAATATTGACTGCCTTATCCACCAGACAGCGTAAGAAATAAATTTAAACCCCCTGGTTTCATCAAATCGCTGGGCAGCTTTGATGAGCCCGAGGTTTCCCTCATTGATCAGATCAGGCAAACTAAGTCCTTGATTTTGGTATTGTTTAGCTACCGATACCACAAATCTGAGGTTTGCTTTAACAAGCTTTTCAAGTGCTTTATCATCCCCCGATTTGATTCGCCTGGCCAGTTCAACCTCTTCCTCTGCTGTGATAAGTTCTTCTCTGCCAATGTCTTGCAGGTACTTATCCAATGAAGCGGTTTCACGGTTGGTAATCGACTTGGATATCTTTAATTGTCTCATTGTGTCTTATAATGATAAAAAAACAGTGATATATAAAACAGATAAATATACGGAAAGATTTTCAGGATATGCAAATAAAACGTGCAAAGATATGAAATGTTTTATGTTATTTAGAATTTTTTTAAATAGCTTACAATATAAATCCGTAATTCATCCTCATGCCATTTGGATAAACTCCCTCAATCCTGATCACGCCGCTCCTGATATTACTTAACGCATAATCAACGTCTTCTTTGGAATTGATTTTTATCCCATTGATTTGCAATATAATAAATCCATTCTGTACTCCTCCTTTTTTCAGCATTCCGTCTTGCAATTTAACAACTTTGAGGCCTCCTGAAATCTTCAGGTTCCGTACATCCTCATCCGGGACCTGCTCCAGTGTGGCTCCCAGATCTGACATATAGAAGTTATCGCCTTTTTTCGCAATGGCTGTACTTCCTTCCTGGTTTCTCAATTCAACCTGATAACCCTGGTTTTGTCCATTCCTGTGAACCATCACATTTACGACATCGCCCGGATTATGTTGCCCGATGATCTCGAGCAATTCAGCGTTTGTTTTCACGGAGAAATTGTCAACTGATACGATTATGTCACCTTCTCTGATTCCAGATTCTTTAGCACCGCCATTTTCCGAAATTGATTCGATATAGACCCCATTGGCCACATCAAGGTCTTTTTCTTTTACAAGTCTGGAATCTACTTCACGAATTGTTACTCCCATGTATGCCCGTTGAACCAAACCAAAATTAAGGAGGTCATCGACAACTTTTTTGACTATATTAACAGGAATTGCAAACGAATAGCCTGCATAAGAGCCTGTATTACTGGCAATCGCAGCATTGACACCTATCAGTTCCCCGTTCATGTTGACCAGGGCTCCCCCGCTGTTTCCCATATTAACTGCAGCATCGGTTTGGATGAAAGATTCAATGGCACCCGGCGTCCCGAGGATATTGATATTCCTGGCCTTCGCGCTGACAATCCCGGCTGTTACAGTAGAAGTCAGGTTGAAAGGGTTTCCGACGGCAAGGACCCATTCGCCAAGCCTCACGATATCAGAATTACCAAAAGAAATAAATGGTGTGCTTTCGGCATCAATCTTTAACAGCGCCAGGTCTGTCGAGGGGTCAGTACCAACGATAGTAGCCACGAATTCCCTGTTATCATTCAGGGTAACATTCACATTACCGGCACCTTCAACCACATGGTTATTGGTGACTATATATCCATCATTGGAAATGATAACCCCTGAACCAAACCCGGTGTAAGTATTGTCACCGCCATAGGGATTTCCAAAGAAATCACGGAATGGGGCAAAGAAATCATCATAACCACCGGTCCTTCCTGAAAATTCAGACCTGATATGAACGACGCCGTGAACGGTCTTCTCGGCTGCTGTCGTAAAATCAGGCCCTGAAAAAGGAGCCACCGGCAAATAATTTGCCGGAACAAGCTCAGCCTGGGATGGTACCTGCAGTTTATTACTGCTTCCAGGGTCATTGCTGCCACTGATAAAAATACTCCTGACTCCCCATACAATAAGAACGGAGAGTGCCACAATTGCTAAAACTTGAATGATCTTTTTCATAACTTTTAAAACAGTTAAAAACCCAGATTGTTTATTTTTGAATTTAAAAAACACTTTATATTGCTCAAATAGTGTGCCTTTCCCTTGTTAATTAATGTTAAAAGAAAGGATTTGCAGGTTTTGAGAGCATCCTTTTTTTTACTTATTTTTGAAAACCAGATTTCTACTTTAATTTGATACTCAGGTTTTATAAATATCATGGCACCGGGAATGATTTTATCCTCATAGATAACAGGGATGATCATTTCGAGCCCGGGAAAGAAATTATTGCACAGCTTTGCCATCGTAGGTTCGGTATAGGGGCTGATGGCCTGATCATGCTCAATAATGCCCGGGGATTTGATTTTGGCATGAGGTACTTTAATTCCGATGGGCAGGAAAGCACCATGTGTGGAAATGGCGGCAGATGTGTTGTCGCATTTGCTGACTATTTGTCACTCGCCCCGAAAAAAAGCCGGTTCCTTGCAGCTGACGGAGAACATTCCGGATCAATTATAAGCCAGGATGGTGATATATACATGGTTCAGCTGAGCATGAATGATGTCAATGGTTACAAGAACCTGGGAGAAGATTTTATTATCAATACCGGCTCCCCTCACCTGGTCAGGTTTATTTTAAATGTTGATAAAATTGATGTTCTCAAAGAAGGCAAGGCTCTGCGTTATCTGGCTGACTTTCAGCCTGAAGGAATCAATGTTAATTTTGTGGAAGATGAAGGGGGACGAATTTTTGTCAGGACTTATGAACGGGGAGTTGAAAATGAGACCCTTTCATGCGGAACCGGTGTAACGGCCTCTTCACTGGCTTATGCCGCTGTTAAGGGCATGGATAAGGGAATAATTCCTGTCAGGACCAAAGGAGGTAAACTCAAACTGTCGTTCAAGAGAAAAGACAGGGTATTTACTGAAATAAACCTGGAAGGTCTTGCAGTTAAAGTATTTGAAGGCACTATCTTTATTGGTTAACTTTTATTACCAGATTTGAAGTTGATGAAAATGCTGCGATTATGAACAGTTCTAAAGTAAGTTTAAGGGCGCTGGAGCCTGATGACGTTGAGATTTTATACAAATGGGAAAATGACAGGTCCATCTGGCATCTTTCCAATACTATTACACCTCTGTCGCGCTTCACTTTGGACCAATATGTTATGAGCGCCGGACAGGATATATACTCTACCCGCCAGATGCGGATGATGATTGACCTTAAAAATCCTGTTAACGGGATAAAAACGATCGGTTCCATTGATCTTTTTGAATTTGAACCTGCTCATCAGCGAGCCGGTGTGGGAATCTTGATCCTTGAAGGTTTCAGGGGAAAGGGTTATGCCTCAGAATCCCTGGAACTACTCATCAATTACGCTTTCGAAACCTTGCAGCTTCACCAGTTATTCACCAATATATCCGCTGATAATACTGAAAGCGTAAGGCTTTTTGAAAGCAAAGGTTTCCAATTTATAGGTGTCAAGAAGGAATGGAACCGGATCCGCAATAAATGGCAGGACGAAAGCATGTTCCAGCTTATCCATCAGCAAAATAACCCATAATGCAATGGCAATCCGAAGCAGGATATTATCCGGTAAACCAAAAAAAAAACTGATCCACAGGATAATCCTGCTATCTCTGACGATTTTAACCATCGGGGCAATCCTGTTAGCGGTGACCCTCTTCCGGTATATTTTAAAGCCGAATGTCCGGACTGAAAATAATGATCCGGTTTCTATCAAAATTCCTACCGGATCTGATTTCAATGATGTTAAAGAAATACTCTATAAAAAAGGTTTGATCATCAACAGGCACTCTTTTGAATGGGTTGCCGGAAGAAAAAACTATCCCGGTCTGATCAAACCCGGGCATTATATTATTAAGGGCCCGATGAGCAACAATGATCTGGTCAATATGCTCCGCTCCGGTGCCCAGGCCCCGGTTAAAGTTGTGTTCAACAATATCCGGTTGAAAGAAGAACTCGCCGGGAAGATATCCCGGCACATAGAAGCTGACTCCATTTCCCTCATTCAATGCTGGAATGACAGGCAATTTTTAAAATCTTTGAATACCACACCGGAAAAAGTTCTGATGATTTTTATCCCCAATACTTATGAATTCTGGTGGACAACTGATGCTTATGATTTTACACGAAGGATGCAAAAGGAGTTCAGTGATTTCTGGGATGGTGAAAGAACTCAAAAAGCTGCTTTAACCAGGTTGAGCATCCCGGAAATCATCATCCTGGCCTCAATAATTGAAAAAGAAACTCAAAAAAACGATGAAAAGCCAGCCATTGCCGGGGTTTATCTGAACAGGCTCCGGAAAGACTGGCCATTGCAGGCCGACCCGACCGTAGTCTTTGCATGTGGTGACTTCGAATTGAAACGGGTGCTTACATTTCATACAAAAATCAACTCACCCTACAATACTTATATATACGGTGGTTTGCCTCCAGGGCCAATTTGTATACCCTCGATTGCTTCCATTGATGCCGTGCTGAATTACCAAAAGCATGATTACTTGTTTTTTTGTGCCAGAGCCGACATGTCAGGTTATCATGCTTTTTCCAGGACCCTGGCTGAACATAACAGATATGCCAAGGCTTACCAGAAAGCTTTAAACGAAAGAAAAATCATTTAATGAGATTTGAAACTTGAAATTAGTTGAAAAAATACTGGTTCTGATAATTTTCTCTTTTACGGGAATTTACTCCATTTATGGAAATATTAACCAGGAATCCGGCATAAATGACTCTATTGACCGCCAGCCAAATTACAAAGGCCGGCTGATTGGTGTTTCCGTGACGACAAGCGCTCTTTATGTTGGAAGCATGGCTGGCTTATACCAATTATGGTATGCTGATTACCCTAAATCTTCTTTTCATTTTATCAATGATTCCGATGAATGGCTTTATATGGATAAGATCGGGCATACCACGACATCTTACTGGATAGGCAGGATTGGTTATGAAAGCCTCCGGTGGAGCGGGGTCGGCAAGAAAAAGGCCACCTGGTACGGAGGAATGTGGGGATTGGTTTATCTTACTTCTGTTGAAGTTTTCGATGGTTTCTCTGAAGAATGGGGCGCTTCAGTGCCAGATCTCGCAGCTAATACCATCGGCACGGGATTTTTTATCGGTCAGCAGTTGCTTTTTGATGATCAGCCTTTTACCTTGAAATTTTCATTTCATCAAACCGACTTTGCCGAATATCGTCCCGACCTGCTGGGGGAGAATTTTATTCAGCAAATACTAAAAGATTATAATGGACTAACGTACTGGCTTTCAGCCAATATTGCCTCATTTCTGCCTGAAACCAGTAAATTCCCGAAGTGGCTGGATGTCTCATTCGGGTACAGCGCAGAAGGTATGCTGGGAGCAAAATCAAATCCGTCGGAATTTAATGGCGAACCGCTGCCTAAATACTTCGAAAGGTATTCTCAGTACTTTCTTTCCCTTGACATCGATCTCACCAAAATCAAAACTAAAAACAAAACGGTAAGCATGTTGTTAAACCTGGTCGGATATTTAAAGATTCCTTTCCCCGCTTTGGAGTTTAACAGGATAGATAAGGTGAGATGGCACTGGATGTACTACTAAAAAATTCCAAATTCCAAGCTCCAAATTCCAAACAAATTCAAAAATTGACAAAGACAATAATATGGGATTTTAATGGCACTTTGCTTAACGACATGCAGGTTTGTATCGATTGTATGAATATCATGCTGAAAAAAAGGAATCTGCCTTCTCTCGGCCTGAAACGTTACCGCGATATTTTCACTTTTCCTGTAAGGGATTATTATCTTTCTCTGGGTTTTGACTTTCAAAAAGAACCCTTCGAAATCCCGGCACACAAGTTCATTGATTTATATCGCGATAAACTGCATTTAGCGCCGCTACAGACGGATGCCGCGGATATACTCGATTATTTCCGCAGCCATCAAATTCAACAGGTGATTCTTTCTGCCATGGAGCAGGAATTCCTGGAGGATACTTTAAAATCAAAAGGCATCCTGAATTACTTTGATAAAGTAGTCGGGATCAGGAATCACTTGGGGGAAGGAAAACTTGAAATGGCAAAGGAACTTATTGAAATCCTTGATAAAAAGCCCTTTGAATTGTGCCTGATCGGAGATACTGTGCATGATTACGAAGTGGCCCAGGGATCAGGGATACCTTGCATATTGATTGCCCATGGCCACCAGTCGTTTGAAAGGCTTAACCAATTAGATTGCCTGGTATTGGAAAATTTTGAGTCACTGAAAAGCGAATTCCCGCATCTGGTGAAGTCATAAGCTTGCCAAAACAGACTTATCTGGGCTTTTCGATAATTTCCTGCTTTAACAATTTTCCGTTTTCGTATTCTTCCCGTTTTTCGAGCTCTCCAATATCATTAAGATAGACCCAGGTGCCGTTTTTGTTGGAATGCAAAAAAGAACCAGAGACTTCGACATTACCATTCAGATGGTAAATAACATAAAGTCCTTCTACCTGATCTTTAATGAATGTAGCCTTCATTTTTATAGTTCCATCTGTAAAATTCCGGATCCACGGACCTTCTTTTAAATCGTTCCGGTAAATAATTTCTTCTGCCACCTGACCTTCAGGATAATAAGTCTTCCACTCCCCTTCTTTCAGGGTATTAATATAATGCTCTTCTGATGATAAAGTCCCTTCTTCTTCGCTGTAATAAAGCCAGGTACTGTCTTTTTTCTGGTTGACATATTTTCCTTCAGCCATTAAATTACCATTAGAATGATAGTTCCTGGTATAGGAAACCTTTCCACTGTCAAGCTGGTTTACAATGGCTTTGACTTTCCCTTTGGCATAGTAATAGGTGAAAATACCTAAAGGTTTTCCGTTGATATATTCACCGGTAAATTTAAGGTTGCCATCATCATTATAAACCCGCCAAACGCCTTGTCTTCTCCCACTCGCATCAGCCTTATTGATATGGGTATCGGTGATTTCCTGGGCATTTACGCAGAAAACTACCAGAGACAACAGACCTGCTAAGATCAAGCATTTCATATATCCAACAATTGGTTAATTTTGTCATGAAAACGTAAATATATCGATTTTATTTAAAATTAAGGATAAGTTGAATTATTCATCAAAATTACTGGAGAATGCCGTGAATGAACTGGCAAGGTTGCCCGGGATCGGAAAAAAAACTGCTTTGCGTTTAGCCTTGCACCTGATCAGGCAAGATGCTCAGAATGTGGAATCATTCAGCCAGGCCATCCTGAAAATGCGAAATGAAGTTAAAAGATGCACCCTGTGCCATAATATTTCCGATACCGAAATATGCGATATTTGCGGAAATCACAAACGTGACCATTCGCTCATCTGTGTTGTCCAGGACATAAGGGACGTAATGGCGATTGAAAATACAGGCCAGTATAATGGCGTTTACCATGTATTGGGTGGCATCATTTCCCCAATCGATGGGATTGGCCCGGAAGATCTGACCATCGAATCGCTTCTCCTTAAAACAGCGGATGGCAACATCAAAGAGGTCATCCTGGCCCTTCCGACAACGATTGAAGGCGACACGACCAATTTTTATTTATCCCGCAGGCTCACCGGCAACCCGGTGCTTCTGACAACTATTGCCCGTGGGATCGCCATTGGCGATGACATTGAATTTGCTGACGAAATTACCCTGGGCCGGTCCATCGTGAACAGGATCCCTTTTACCAATAATGTTTAAGAAAGGCTGCCGCATTTGGGTTCACAAATGATCTTCGTTAAAAAGATCAAGCTGGTTGGCAGTAACGAATGATTCTTCAGGAATATCTTTCGAATAATTAGTTAAAAAACGCCTGATCATTTTTTTAATCAGTTTATTAGGCGTTGTTTTCCTTGCTTTGCAATAATTATCGAGCGAGCGCTGCTGGTTTTTAGAAAGTTTCAGCTTCACTTCCTTAAATCTGACCTTCTTCCGGCGTTTTTTCCGTGATTTGAGCACAGGCATGATATAATAAAATTCAGATGTCGAAAGTAAAATTTAATGAAGATTATGCAGCGACCCGTTTGGGGAATTTATCAACAAACCCATGAGGATATATCACTGATAATGCGGCCTGCATATTCTTCAGCCTGCGAGGGGGTTGTCCCTTCAGCATAGATACGCATGATGGGCTCCGTGTTTGATTGGCGTAGATGGACCCACCCATTTTCGAAATCTATCTTTAATCCATCTATATTATTTACAGGAAACTGTTTATAAGTCTCATGAATCCTGGTAAAAATTTCCTCCAGGCTAGCACCTGGTTTTAATGTCACTTTATTTTTTGAGATGAAGTAATCAGGATATTGACCGCGCAATTCAGAACAGGTGTTTTCCGAAAGGGCCAGATTAGAAAGGAAAAGGGCTATACCCACCAGCGCATCTCTTCCATAATGAAGTTCCGGATATATCACACCACCATTGCCTTCGCCGCCAATAACAGCCTTTTGTTTCTTCATCATTTCAACAACATTAACTTCCCCTACCGCCGAAGCGAAATATTTTCCCCCATGCTTTTCAGTGACATCTTTTAAGGCGCGGGTCGAGGAAAGGTTGGAAACCGTATTTCCGGGTGTATGACCAAGTATATAATCCGCCACGGCAACCAGTGTATATTCTTCCCCGAAAAAGCCCCCGTTTTCCATGATGATCGCCAGCCGGTCGACATCCGGGTCAACCACAAAACCGACATCGGCCTTATTCTCTTTGACAACCCGGGAAATTTCGCCTAAATGCTCCGGTAAAGGCTCGGGGTTATGGGCGAAGAGCCCATCAGGTGTGGCATTCACGGGAAATATAACCTCTACGCCCAATGCTTCCAATAAAGCAGGCAGCGCAATACCACCGACAGAGTTCACTGCATCGAAGCACACCCTGAAATTGGCATTACGAATGGCCGGAATATTAACCAAAGGCAAACCTAAAATCTTTTTTATATGTTGGCCCAATTGGTCATTATTCTCCTGGTATGTTCCCAGGTTTAAGTAATCCGCAAAATTAAATTCATTCTTCCCGGCAATTTCAAGGATCCTTTGCCCGTCTGCTGCAGAGAGGAACTCTCCTTTAGAATTGAGCAATTTGAGGGCATTCCATTGGGCCGGGTTATGGCTGGCCGTGATGATAATTCCTCCGTCGGCGCCAAGATTTGCTACGGCCAATTCAACTGTAGGTGTTGTAGCCAGGCCCACGTCGGTCACATCTGCACTGCAACTCATCAAAGTGCTGCAAACCATAGCAGAAACCATTTTGCCCGAGACCCTGGCATCCCTTCCAACCACAATCTTCAAATGTTTCTTTCCGGAAATAATTTTAATATAGGAGGCATAAGCAGCAGTGAACTTAACTATCTCCGCAGGCGACAGCCCATCCCCAATAATACCTCTTATCCCTGATATTGATTTGATTAAAGTCATGATTAAAATTTTTGTAAAAATAGATAAACCTCACGACAGTTAGCCGTTCAAGGCTATTTTTAGGTATTCGAAAAAGATACTGAACCTGGGTGTGCTTATCTTTTTTACTAATTTTGCCGCACTAAGATAGGATGCATTCCAATAATGGAGCCATCATTTGAACATAACGAAACTGATCTGAAATTGCTGGTCGACCGCTTTGAAGAAATGTTGCGGGCCAACGGCAGCTATTTTTTCGATGTAGAAGATTTTGAAGATATTATCGACTATTATCTTGATAATCAAAATATCACCAAATCCAGGAAAGCTATTGACCTGGCTGAAGCTCAGCATCCGGGTGCCACTGTTATCCTGATCAAAAAAGCCAGGTATTTTGTACTGGCCAATAAGCCACCCAAAGCTTTATCCTTGCTGGAAGAAATCGAAAAGATCGATCCGACTAACGGGGATGTTTATCTTCTTAAAGGCTCCATCTACAGCAAGCTTAAAAAGTTTGAAGACGCAATAAGGGAATACAATAAAGCCATCTTGTATGCCAGTGATATCGAGGAGGTTTACACTAATATCGCCTACGAATACGAGAATTCCGGCGATTATGCGAAGGCTATTGAATTCCTGAGTAAAATCCTGGATTTAGATCCTGAAAATGAGTCAGCCATTTTTGAGCTTTCTTTTTGTTATGAAATAACCAATAACCTGGAGCAATCCGTCGAATTTTTCACGAATTTTCTGGACAATCATCCATATAACAAGATCGCCTGGTTCAATATAGGAATTGCTTACAATAACCTGGAATTGTTTGAAAAGGCCATCCAGGCCTATGAGTTTGCTATTGCGATTGATGATACATTTTCCTCTGCTTACTTTAACCTGGCCAATGCATATGCCAACCTCGGTGAATACCGGCTGTCCATCAAAAATTACAAAGAAACCCTTAATTATGAGGAGCCCCAGGCAATTACTTATTACTATATTGGTGAGTGTTACGAAAAACTGAACCGATTCCACGAGGCGGTTGAACAATACAACCTGGCCCTTAAGATTGATCCTGAAATGGCAGATGCCTGGATGGGACTGGGTGTTTGTCATGATGAACTTGGGGAACAAAAAACCGCAGTTAAAAACATGGAAAGGGCGTTGGACTTTGAAGATGACAATGCTGAATACTGGTACATTTACGGTGACCTCAAGTATAAATTAGAAGATAAGGAAACGGCCACAAAGGCATTTGAGAAAGTCAGCGCCCTGGATCCCTTACACCCGGATATCTGGCTTGACCTGTCCGATATATATGTTGAATCAGGGGAAATGAAGACAGCATTTGAAGTGTTAGAGGAAGGGGTTTACCAGCAGCCTAAAAATGCCTCACTTCTTTACCGGCTAGCCGGGCTGCTTATGAAAGAAGGAAAGCAGAAACAAGGCCTTGCCATCTTATCCGAAGGTCTTGAACTTGATTTTAACAAGCATAAAGAGTTATTCGAGTTTTTTCCCCAGCTTGAACAAAATGCTGAAATCCAGGAACTCATACAGTCTTACTTTAAGAAAAAGTAGATGTCATTTCGTTGATGCGTAAATTTGGTCTTATCGGTAAATTCCTTGATCATTCCTGGTCGAAGGAGTACTTTCATCAAAAATTCATAAGAGAAAAAATAAACAATTGCGTTTATGAGAATTTCCCGCTTGGAGATTTGAATGGTTTACGCAAGCTGGTTCTCGTTGATAGTGAGTTATCAGGGTTAAATATCACCATTCCTTATAAACTGGAAATATTACAATATCTTGATGAATTGGACCCGGCAGCAGAAGCTATCCAGGCTGTGAACTGCATGCAAATATCAAGAAGGGGGAGTTCGGTGCATCTTAAAGGTTTCAATACCGATATGGTTGCATTCCAGGAATCATTAAAGCCACTTTTACTTGAAACCCACAGGAAAGCTTTGGTTTTAGGTACAGGAGGCTCTTCCAGGGCTGTTTGCTTTGCTTTGAAGGAATTACATATAGAATATACCCTCGTTGCACGGAAAGCAAAAGCAGGGTCTTCGACTTATTCCGACATCAGCAGCCGGATCATTGCCGACCATCAGGTTATTATCAATACGACGCCTGTCGGGATGTATCCAAATGAGGACCAATGTCTTCCCATGCCCTATCATTACCTAACAAGCCAACACCTGCTCTATGATTTAATCTATAACCCTGAAGAGACGTTGTTTCTGAAGAAAGGCCGCGAAGCAGGCGCGCAAATAAAGAACGGGCTGGAAATGCTACAATTACAGGCGGAACTAAGCTGGAGGATCTGGAACGAACACTTTCTATAAAATTCCAAATATGGATTATTCGTTTAATCGGGTAGGAAGCGGCTCACGCCGCTGTCCCCCCACACCACCCGGCATACTTAATCGTACCAAGGCGGTTTCTATTAACTTTTACACCTTCATCCTCAGATATAAGGACTGTAAACCTTGTTGAG
>JALNZD010000040.1 GCA_023229505.1 Bacteroidales bacterium
TGTTAATATCGAGAATAACTCTTCGAGTTATTTCCCGAAATTAACAGCAATATCAATACAAATAGAGTTAATAAATTCAATTAAGAAAAGTGAATTCGTGGTCTAAAAAATGGGGAGTAGTAAAATTGAAGAATTTTGTTTTTAATGATCATTGGATGAATTTTTTATCAAATAACGATTCTCTTTCTACATATGAATATATCCTTCGCCGTTGAGAGGCCTTATCTATATCCATTCGATTAAGCGGCTCAGCCAATCAAGGCTGATGCTCTGCACTATCCAAACATAAACCCATAAATTCGGCTCACCATTGAACCACAATACGGGGCAGAACTGACACGCATTTATCTGCTGGCGTATTCATTCCTCAATCCCGCTGTAAACCCTGCCCACAAGCCCTAAAATACGCCCCATTTGGCATCATAACGGTCAGGTTATTGCCGATTTAATATTGGCGCAACAATAATGGCTTCGGGGTGTTGCATTTCACCTGCTCTTTGGTATCAATGGACGAATTTGCGGCAAATCTTTCATTAAATTTGTGGATGATATGACATCACAACTGGCATTTTTAATCAATGAGCGATATAACGGACAATAACGAGAACGATCCCGTTGAAGTCTTTGCTGGCACGTCTTGGGAAGTCGCCCTTGTTCAGAGCCTGCTGGAGAATGCCGAAATAAAAGTGTATATACATTATGGCGGAGAGGGCACCCTTGCCCCTTGGGATTCGGGTGGCGGACTGCCAATAAACAGGATCATCGTTTCCAGCAGCGACTATAATAAAGCAAAAGTGGTGGTCGATCAGTATCACGCTGCGCTGAAGGAATGAGCAAGTCAAAAAAAATAGGGCACTATAATTGATGGTAGGAAGGTGAAAAGGTAGCGTCAATAATATATAAGTTATGAAGTATATATTTGGATTAATAATATTCATTTTTGTATTCCAGAGTTGTACATTTTCCAAGGAACAACATCCTGTCGATACGCTCCGCTATTCTATCGACTTGCATTCCGTTACTCCAAAACAATTTTTTTCCGTTTTAAAATATGACTCGGATACAGCACAAGGAGTCAAGTATATTACGGTAAGTTGGGATGCTCCAAAAGACTGGGTTCAACTTGATGATGTTAAATATTTTATGCAATATATTGACTCAACAGAAAAATGCAAATGTATCATAACGGTTATCTCTTCATATCTTCCATTTGATGATTATTCAACGCTTGGCGGTCAGGCGATGAACTTAATTGATTCGTATAGAAAGAATCAACCCTATTTTCAGAGTTCGTGGGATTGCAGCAAGAACGACAGTTTGAGGGCTCAGGAAATAAAGGAATGGTGGGAATCAATGAATATAAAATGAAACGACTTATTTTCACTCTTTGCATATTAACAATTACGATTAGTTCTTGCAGAAAAGATAATATTGTATTATCATCTTCCGATTACTTAATTTTCGGACACTTCTACGGAGAATGTTTTGGGGAAGAGTGTATTGAAATATTCAGATTAGAACAAAATCAATTATTAGAAGACACGAAGGATGTATACCCTAACTCAACCAGTTTTTACAACGGTAATTATATTTTATTGCCACAACAAAAATTTGACTATGCAAAGGATTTAATAAATTTCTTCCCAAGTGATCTGTTAACTGAACCCAATACTGTGATTGGGCAGCCTGATGCTGGAGATTGGGGTGGGCTTTACATCGAATACAACATCGACGGTACAAGAAAATTTTGGTTATTAGACCAGATGAAAAGCAATGTACCTTCAAAATATCATAACTTTATAGATAAGGTGAACGAAAAAATTACACTGATACAATAAAAACGGCTTATAGCAGCACCTACCCGCAAAACTTTGGCGACCATTTAATAAAGACGAAAATGACACGTAAGACCATTTTAACAGCAGTGATAATCTTTCTGACCTGCTTAACACTTTGGACTTGCAACAAAGAAAAAGTTTCCTGCTCAGACGACCAAACATTTTGTTCGCTGGTAGACAACCAAAATTTTGACGCAACAGGATCAATAATTGACAACTATCTTGCTGGATTGGAAAAGAATAAGAAAAACGAGAATTTAGAAAAACTTAGAGATTGGCTGGAATGCAAAAGTTGTGTAGACAAAGCAGAAATATATTGTAACTCTTGCATTTTAACCCTTCCACCGCAAAGCGAGTTAAGCGTTAATTTCATTTCGAACGGACAGACAGTAACAATGACTTTGGACATTTTGATGGACGAGCCACTAAAATTCTGTGCATACCATTGACAAAAAAAAGAAATAAAAACTACTGGCAATCGAATAGACGGCTCCGCCAATCAAGGCTGATGGGTTCATCTCTAATACCAATCACACATTCATATTTCTTCATATTAGCCTATTCAGGCGTTTTCATCCTTTGGCAACAAAACAACCTTCAACCTTCATCATATCCGCATAGGCTGCATGATGGGAAAGGATTCTCCACGCCGGGGGAGGAGCTGGGGAAGGTGATTTCCGGGTAAAGGGATATAACGACGCAGCGATGTAGCGAGTTAACGATATTCGAAGTGAACATAACTCTTAACTTTTAAACTTCAACTTTTCCCTTTGCTCTTTGACCTTTGAACTATTGCGCTTCCCCACCCCGTGCAAAGGCATGTGATTTTTTGGCCAATTTTGTTAAGGGGTGGGGAGAAAACGGTTTGTCCCTTTTTTTCCCAGGGTTAAAACCCTGGGCTACTATCATGCCGTCGAATTACTCCTCCCCCCGGGTGGGGGGGCTGTAAAATAATCAGTTGCGTTGCATGACAAGGCCTGTCCGGCCTGAGAACAGAAAAACATTCCTGTTCTTATATACACTATATAGTGCCTTTTTCAAAATATTTTATATTATTTTATACTTTATAGTTGTATTTAGATTATTTTCACTTATCTTTGTTACTTAAAAGAAAATGAAGAATTAATGGGGAAGGAAGGAGAGGTCCGGCAATTCCTGAAGGATTTCATACAGAAACTTAAAATCTGGGGAATCCTTTACCGGGATGACCGTGGGAAAAACCAGCAAACATTACTTGGGTTAACGAATTCGAATGTTATCTGTATCTCATTTCATATTGCAGAATATCCCCTGACATATCCTTTTAAAAGTCAACAACCATGAAAAGCCCGTTTACAGGAAAAGAGATGAGCATCCGCCGGGAGAAAAGAATGCTCAATTTCAGGAAAGAGGAAATTGAAATTGATTTCCATTATTATTACTGTGAGGACACCGGTGAAAAATTTGAATCCGATGACCTGGCAGAGTTAAACCGGTTACAGGTATTGAATAAATACAGGGAAAGGTTGAACCTGCCTTTCCCTGAAAAGATCATTGAGATTAGAAAGAAATATGGGATCCCGGCTTCCACCATGTCTGATATTCTCGGGTTCGGTGTAAATACTTACCGGAACTATGAGAACGGGGAAATACCGTCCACTGCCAACGCCCGTCTGATGCAAATGATCGAGCACTCTGGAGAATTTGCAAAGATGGTGGATCTTTCAAAAAATTTATTGCAAAAAGAAAGAGAGAAAATACTTCGAAGAATAAGTCAATTGAATGAAAACACAAGGAAATCCAATCCAATTGCCGGGGATTGGTTATTAAGCACTGGCAATCCAAATGAATTCAACGGTTACAGGCAGTTTGATTTTGAAAAAGCAGCCAGAATAGCCGTTTACTTTGCTGAAAAAATGCAACTCTGGAAAACCACTCTGAATAAGCTGCTATTTTATTGCGATTTCTATCATTTTAAAGAAAATTGTTATTCTATTTCCGGATTAAATTACCGGGCCATTCAATTAGGTCCCGTACCGGCTAATTTTGACACATTATTCGATCAGATCGTTGTTAATAATCATCTTTCGGTAGAATACAACGAGTTCCCCAATGGTGCATTAGGTGAAAGATATATCCCTGGTCAAAATATCACTTTCAATCCGGAATTTTTTAATGATAGTGAAATAAAAACAATGGTCATGGTGCATGAAAAATTTAAAAACATGACTGCACAACAAATCGTCGAACTCAGCCATATCGAAAAGGCCTGGAAAGAAAATCAGAAAGAAAAGAAAATCATTAGCTATTATTATGCCTTTGAAATGGAAAATGATTGATAGAAAAGAATTGTTTATGATTTAATCCCCAATTTAAACCTTAACACTCAAATAATTTACAGTTTACAAATTCCGATCTAAGATCTTAGATCGTAAACTGTAAATTCCAGATCACTTGGCTGCTTATGGTTTGACAAGGGTTTATTTTTCCCCGGATTGGTGGGTGGTTAAATCTTAAAAAGATCAATCATGATGCCGCCACCCGCATCCTTGGGATAATTTACCGTATAAGGACGTAGATCATCCGTCGAAATGGTTTCCCATATTTCGTTGAATTGGGTACGGTAGTTGAACCAAAGCACAGGATCCCGGACGGAGCCTTGTATGATCGTTTTAATAGCCGGAGGGTCAGGATGCTCATGCTTCGCACCATTAGTACTTATCATGAAATGTTTTGCGTCGATCACTTCCATAAGGGCTTTAGAGATGTTGTTCTTGCTGCCATGATGCGATACTTTCACCGCGTCGACCTTAAGCCGTTTTTCCCCGGTCGGGATAAGTTTTTTTATGGATTTGACGATCATGCCGGCATGCGCATCTCCGAGGAACAAACAGCTCTTGCCTTCAAACTCAGCCAGGAACGCTATACAGGATCCGTTTGCTGCCGACGGGTCGGCCTTCAATTGCTTCCGTATTTCTTCGTCAATTTCGCCGGGTCCGCCTAAAATGCCGTCGGCCGGGTGAAGCCTGGTGTAATTCAGTAACTGTTCCCAGGCCCCGTCGAGATCATCGGGCGATAAGTCATGCTTGCCCACATCTATTTCCCATTTGTCTGCCATCTTCTCCAGTTTTGCCGGGTCGGGTGAGAGAGGCGTGATCTTCATGCCATCCGCCAGCGGTATCGGGAGCAAAGGCTTGTCGGGTAAGACGACAACCGGTTTCTTTTTGAATCCCTGGTTCCAGTTTTCAAAGGCCCTGTGATGCAGCAGCGCGCTTAGAAAGTCGCCTTCCCTTCCGCCCAGTATGCCGGTCTCTTTCATGTGGCGATAGCCATTGAACCAGATGTCTTCCGGGGAGATCAGCCATTCGTTTCGTTTTTCGGCAAACATCCGGATGATGCCTTCGATGTGGTCGGTATCCACGTGGGTGATGACGACCGCTTCCACCCGTTTGTCGCCATCCGGAAGGCTTTTGAGTTTGTTTTCCACTTCCGGGTATGCATCAATGGGTCCGGCATCAATCAGGATCCTGCGAACCGTGTCGCTATTGCCGTATTCCACCCAGATGGCGTCTCCCTGCTTCGCGGGGAGCAATTCGATTCGAAAGAACGGTTTCATTTTCATTTTAATTTTTTACTTAATTTCCAGTCCGCATCGCCAAAGGCTACCACACAAAGTGACATGATCAGGCCATCCAGAAGGGCCTTACGCTTAACCGCACGCATCACTTCACCCAATCGCTTGTTTTTATCGCTTTCTTCACCAAGTCCTACTACAAGCATATTAGCCACTTTTGCAGCGTGCTTCCCAAAGACGGAAGCCACGGTCCCTATCACGATCGCAGCTCCCCTGAGGCGGAATTTTTGGACAAAACTCCCGTATTTCATGGCCGATCCGGTCGTGTCGCAACCTAACAGGGCCACTATTGGGGTATCATCTGAACCTGCTTTTTTTACGTGGGATTCACGTATCTGAACCCCGATGATGGTATCCTCATTGATTTCGAGCGTAGCCTTCGTCTCCTTTCCAGCATGGTGCGGCATGACAACAATGAGCTGCGGTGTATTTTCCTGCACCAGGGTTTCCCACTCACTCCAGTTATTTACTTTCACCGGCTGATTCCCTGTGGCCTTTGAGATGGACTTGATCACTTCATCCAGGTCGGTTGCATCGACTTTCGTGCTGGCAGCCACCAGGCATTTACCGTCAATACTCAATGGAGACTGGTCATCATCAGACTCCGTCTGAATAATATAATCGGGACAGTCTTTGGAGAATTCTTCAGATGATACATCTTGTCTTTCAATGACTTTGCTCAAACCCCAAAAGCCGAGCGGACACATGGTTTTCCTGAAATTTTTCGAACATGTCTCCCGACACTCCCCATTGGACAATCCTTCCTTCCAAAAATCACAAAGTGTGGCATCATTGTCCGGAGCCTCATGCTCGTAAATAAATTCGAAAGGTATTATTTGCTCGCTGTCATTTGTGGTAATAATTTGCATATATTCATTTTGTAAAAACTTTTCCTTATCGACAGTCGTCTTAAGTCTTTTTTTTATGAGCATATCATAGAGGTCGCAACCACAAAAGATCAATTCCCGAAGCAGGTTCTCACCTTTTTTAGACTTGAGGCCATCATTGTAATCTTTCACTTTTTGAGCCACATCAGAGAGGAGGAGGTTGATGTTATTCGTGATACCATAACAACCTTCCAGATTTGCCAGCCATGCGTTGTCCTTTCCAATCCCGGTCATCATGGGCTTGTTGCCGGAGTTATGGTTCGTAATGAATGCCAGGTCGAACTGGCGTCTTTCTTCCAGGTTACCCAGATTGACCCGTACGGGGATAAGGTCTGTCAGTTCCATTTGGTCAGACGCCGGCATTTTGTCGGCCTCTTTCACAACGGGAATTTTAAGCACTGCAGTCTGGATAACCCTGCCACGGTGGAGGACGGTGATCCGGCCTTCAAACGGGACGGCTTCTAACGGGGTGAAGATAAATTCACATTCCGTGCTGGGGCCGTCTTTCGGCAGTTTGATCTTTCTGATGAGCGGCTCCTTGATATGGGTCGGCTCACCCAGGACTACGGTCAATCCCCAGGCTTCTTTTTGCGGTGGCAGTTTTTCTACCGGGAACGAGGTCTTATTGCTCACCCATTTTTTATCTGGTGGACCAATACGCATGATAACCTTGGAAAGCACCCCGGTCAGGAATGCCCTTTTCTCCTCTTCATAATTGTCCTCTTTCATCTGGTACGTCCTGGCAGAGATATATCTTTCCCTTCGCTTCACTTCGACATTTTCGGGGATAATTGCTTCCTCCAGCGATTTATTAATTTCCGAGAGCCCTGTAGCCCCGGTACCTTCATGTTGATATTTTATTTGCCTCTTATTATTTAAAAGAAGGGATTTAAAGGTTGAAACATCTAAAATGTTTGATGCAGCTGGGATATTCAATCGGTTAAAGGTATTCATAGGAATTTCGAACTTTGTCTTTAACGGCAACATTTTGACCATCCGGATCATATTTTCCATCTGATGTTCAAGACGGAAATTTGCCAGGGCATTACTCAGAAAGATCAGATGATCCGCACCACCATTCGAATATGATTTTAATCCAGCAGAGATTGCGGCATCCATATGAAGGTTGTGGCAAAGATTTTCTACTATGCAATTTAACAATCTTGGAAAATCCAAATCGTTCAACATTTCTTTAATGAAGACAAACCCATTGGCACGGCTCAAAGCAGCGATATTTTGGATGAGGTTCTGAAAATCCGGGGAACCCTCTACAAATGGTCCCCTGATTATAAACAGATTGCATTTCATCAGCACAGGTAGGCTCTTCAAATCATTCAGAAGTTCTTCTGCAGTTCCGTCGAAAACCAGGATGTCGCAATTGTCATTTTCCCTTCCGATTTCAACCAAGATGGAATTTTCATTTGACGGCCAATGCTTACGGGCTTCTTCTACTATTTCCCCTGCGTTGTTTCCGGGGATAAATCCCAGGCGCAGCGGCCATTTCATATGTATATCCGGATAAGGGAATTTCATACTTATATAGGCCGACTTATCTATCGGATCTGATTCGGACAATAACCGGAACCATGGCCTGATCATTGATGCAACAGTGTAATTTAAAACCTGCAATCTTAATCGGGGCATAAACGGTAGAAAAGTAAGGTTTAACCCTGTAAATTGCCATGTATTTGCCAGATTAAGAGGATTCAGGTCGGCCAGTTTATATTCAAGCATCCCGAGCGAGATTTTATGATTTGGTGATGGAAACCGCCAGGGCAATGAAAGGGGATCCCCGGAAGGACCTGGCTGATATCCGCCAATACCACTCAGAGAATCATAAACCATTTTTTCAAGCATGAGTTTATCCGCCGGGGAAGCTATTCCAGAACCTGCGATTGTACGTGAACGGGATCGCGCTGCAAGAATACCGAGTGCAGTAAAGGCATTGGCAAAATCCTTATCCGTCAATCCGGTTCCCCAATTTTTCCAGAATTCAAAATCATTCATGGCTTTATGTTTTAATAGCTTTTACTTGGTTGTCTTGTCTTTTTTTGAAAAAATGCTATCTGACAGGGAATCCAGCTTACTTTGAAAGTCTCTCCGCCAAGGTTTTGATAGAAACCTCTTATGGAATAAAGGGAGCCGCCGATACCACCGGATGCCCCAACATAGAAAACCGTACGTACAATATTGTTTTCCAACTTCGAATAGAAAACAATCACGGGGACCAGGCATAACACAACCAATGTGATAAGGAGATAAATTCCGATTAAAACATGACTTTTCATAATTCATGGATTTTCAGGTCAGACTTTGTGTTTTGCTGATAGGCCTTGACCATCCAATACGGATCGGCATTGAAGGCCTTCCAGTCATTCAGCATTTTTTGGTAAAGCTCTTTCAATTGGGATTTAAGCGTGTCGGGATAAGCATCGTAATCCAGTTTGTGATCAGTGTTCCAAAGGACTTTCTCAAAATATTCCAGCAGGTTATAGCAAGCCGTAAACTGGCCGCTGGCGATGAGGGTATTGAGCATGTTTTCTTTTTCACCTTTCAGCTCATCGGGGGTAAACCACAGGGTAGTACCCATGGACTTGGCTTTCTCAGCAGCAGCCATGAGGATCGGGCTCACATTCCTTAACTCATCGCTCAGGATACCCTTTTTTTCCTTATTCCTGTATACCGTTTGTTGCGGAGTCAGCTCATAAACGGCATTCATTATCAACCGCGTATCCCAGCCGGCTTCATTGTAAACCCTGCCATACTCCTGCCTCCTGATCTGTTTCATAAAGACCTCCGACACCATGCTTTTGATACTGTCGATCCGGTTCTTGATCAGTGTCTCGTATATGCCGAATTTCAGGTTGGAGAAATTTCCCAGGCGCCGGATGAAAAATTCCGGCACTTTAAATATTCTCATCATCCAGTTAAACATTCTTGAAAGAAAAATGCTGCCAGCACCTGCCATGAAAAGGACGGCTGCCAGGACTCCGTAGAAATAGATCCAGAAACGGCTGGCTGCCTGGAATCCGAAATACGTAGCAGCGGTGGCGGCCAGCAGAAAGACCAGCCCGAACCACATGAACCGCTTGAAATTAAGATTCCGCCAGCTTTTCATGGGCTTTTCCTTGGTCTTTACATAGGCATCCATGAACGGTGAAGCCACATCGGAAATGATATACAGGTCGATGGCTTTGTCATCCTCTGAAATGAATTTTTTCATCTCCCCTTTGTATTCCTTCATCCTTTTTTCGGCCCAGATCACGCTGTCGATACCCTGGTTATCCACGATGCCCCCGTCCATCAGGCCAACCGGAAACTTGCATTTGTTGCCCCACTGGTCGGTATGGTATGATTCTTTTAAGGAATTCAGGACCGGAGAGCCGTCATGCCTGAAATCATCCGGGAAATTGATCGGCTCGAAGCCCATCGGAAAGCAGGACGATGCCGCGATGATGTCTGCCAGGCGGATCTCCCCGATGGCTTCCGGAGGCATGTTCACCTGCCTGTTTCCAAGGAAAGCGTAATTGTATTCCTCTTGCTTCAATTCACATCTCTGAAACCGGAAAGGTAGGCCGTAGCTGAATTCCGTAGCGTTGAAAATGATTTCTTTGAGGTGGGTCTTATTTTCAAACAACAGCGAAAAGTTATCCTTCTCCAGTTTATCAAAATAAACCAGGGAGAAGGCGTTGATGAGGCTTCGGCCCTTGACACTCTTCCAATCGTGGTATCCGGACAGTTTTGTGAGCCCTTCCCTGATCAGGTCCACTTCAGCCATGAAACGGTAAAGTTTTTCATAGCACTCATTGAGCGATTGGTTCCGGGCGAGGGAGGATGCGTAGCATACACCGGTGAATGTTCCGCCTGAGACAGTGGAGATAACGCGGATCCTTTCGAGGAGCGGCAGGCCCTTCCAATGGACGCACGACAGGTAGGTAAGCAGTCCCAGGTGGAAAGAAGCTGCCCGGTAACCACCACCAGACAAAGAGAGGGCAATCGTGTTAAACGGTTGCCTGGGTAATTGGTTATTCATGGCAAAAGAACGTTAATTGGCAAAATTTCGGGGGGAACGATTAATTGGAAGCGTAAAGATAATTAATAATCAGGTAAAAAGCAAGCATATGTTAGCACATGGAGAATTTTCGTTAAAAAGATTGCCTAAGATGGTGTTAAGCATATACATCTGATTCCGGATTCGCCAGACACGGACAGGTTGCACAGGACCTGGAATTTAGGATTTATAAATTCCGATCTAAGATCTTAGATTGTAAACTGTAAATTGTAAATCAAATCGTATCTTTGACTAATAATCAGTATTAAGAAATGGAAAGAGATATTCGTTGGTTACAGCGGTTCAACAACCTGAAAAAAGCATTTCAGAAACTGGAAGAAGCTGTGGAAATCGACTCTCTTTCCGAACTGGAAAGAGAAGGGCTGATTCAACGGTTTGAATATACCTATGAGTTGGCATGGAAAACACTTCAAGACCTTTTGGAAGAAAAAGGATACATTGATATAAAAGGTCCGACTCCGGTGTTACAGCAATCATTCCAGGATGGATACATTGTTGATGGTGAAGAATGGATGAAACTTAAGAAAAGCAGGGAAAACACATCGCATACATACAATAAGGAAGTGGCTGAAGAGATCGTGGAAAACATCATTTCTTCCTATTTTCGTTTATTTGAACAGCTCATCGTCCGGCTTGAACAGGAAGCCGGCTGGCCGAAACAGGAGAAACTCTTTTAAGCTTTGCGGAGTATGCCATTCGGATTATCCATCGAAACAATAACCGGCATCACAGCGACCATCGCAGCAAATCGATCCGTAACCAGGGTAATCCTGTTTGGATCCAGGGCAAAAGGCAATCCCAGGCCTGGATCTGATATCGATATTGCGGTCACAGGCTCTGGTCTTTCATTGGATGACTACCTGAGCTTTTCATTGCAGATTGACCGCCTTGAACTGGCTCAGAAAGTAGATCTGGTCGATCATCTGAAGATCAACGATGATGAACTGATTGACCACATCCGGCGTGTAGGTGTGGTTCTTTATGAAAATGGCCGGTTCAGAAAATATGGACTACCTCCTGTGATTGATTATAATTCCCGAATCCTGATCCTTGGGACTTTCCCATCTGAAATATCACTGGAAAAACAACAATTCTATGCTAATCCAGCAAACAAGTTCTGGATGATCCTTTGTTCCGTAATAAATGAATCCTATACTTTAAACTATGATCAACGCATTCAATTATTAAAAAAACACCGGATTGCACTTTGGGACGTGGTAGAAAGTTGTCTCCGTGAAGGCAGCGGGGATAATGAGATTAGATTTGAAAGACCTAATGATCTCGAAACACTTATTAATCAATTCCCATCCCTTACACATCTTCTATTCAACGGTACTAATCCCGTCCGGTTTTTCACAAAACTCGGATTAGATGAAGGACCAATGGTCTTGGTCCCTTCTCTTCCATCCTCCAGTGGATTGAATACCCACCTGACTCTTTCCGAAAAGATCGATCGCTGGGCTGTGATTCATTATATTCCAGGGTTTCATTGATGATTTAAGAAATAGCACACGGATTCAACAGATTTACACAGATTCACCACAGATTGGTTTAACGGAATTCCGAAGTAACGATCTAACGATATTCAAAGTGAACATAACTCTTAACTTTTAAACTGTTCACCGTTCACTGTTCACCGTTCACTGCTCACTTCTTCCTATTTCTTCGCCGTAAACACGTACTTCTCATTCTTCGCAGTAAATGTGCCGTTAGCGCAGGTATAGGTTGCGGTTACAAGGACCCACACCTTCTCGCAGGCGGGATTGTCATATTCCCAGGTCAGCATATAGAGGTTCTCTAACTGTCCGCTTATCAGGCTGTATAATGCTGTCAGCCCTTCCGAATCGGGGGTGTAAAAATACCTTCCGCCGGTTTCTTCTGCAAGTTGCTGCAGATCCAGTGAGTCAACATTGCCATATCCGATGGTAAAGACCGGGACCTGTTCTTTCTGGCTCATCGTGATGCAGAAGGGGAGATCGGCAAGCGTTGATGAATTTTCTTTTCCATCGGTGAAAGCCAGGACAGAAGGTATCAGGCCAAAGTTTGAGAGGACAAAATCAGCCGCATCCTGGATCCCTTTAAAAGTAGCATCATAAAATGCCGTGGATCCCCCGCCATAATCAGAGTCAATGGCTGCCAGGAGGAGATCAATATCCGTCGAAAATGGCAATGTCACCTCATATGATTCATCGAATTTAATGATCTCGCAATAATCCTGGTCCTCTTTCAGGTAAACAAACTGCTTGGCCGCTTTTTCCATATTTTTCTTATTGGCCCCGCCCATGCTCCCTGAATAATCCATGGTCATGGCTGCGGCAGTATTATAACCCTCAGCCTGGGCTTTTGTAAATGTGATGGAAGCTATGACAGCCGTATCAGTATATCCGTCACACACCTGCTTGATATTGAAATTATACTGGTTGAACTCCTTGAAAGGATTGCCATTCTGGTCGGTGACCGAGAGGAATACCGTGATGGTCGTGGATCTTCCCAGTCCGAGCTCTATCCTGGGAATCGTCACGTCGATAGCGGTGGTTGAATCGTCATTCATGCTCTTGAATGCCTTGTCACTATTGTCTTCATCCTTTTTGCAGGTGCTCAAAAGCATGATAGCTCCTGCAACCAGGATGACCGGCAAAGCCGGCAGGATCCTATACAGACCGGCCAATGTCTTACTTTTTTTATTCATTGTTTTCATAAGGATATCTTTTATTTGGTTAATCTTTCAAACATCTGACAGAAACTGCATTTTGCTTCAGGGTTTCATAGCGGCTGACCTTGGGGTTATCCACATTCATCAGTCTTATCCAGGAGTTGGTCGATGTAGATTCAGTGGAGGTAGCAAAGTAGCCGTTGACACCCAGATCAGAGAAAAATCCGAGGTTATAAATCCCGCCCATGAGTGCATCAAAGCCGGTCGGACCGCCCGGTTTGAGCTGTGTGCCCTGGTCGGTGCCACGCCACCCGGTGAGATCTGCATCGGCAGGAGACATCCCGAGGGCAATCTCCATCGTTTTCACCTCTGCGTCGGTGGGCACATGCCAGCCGTCAGGACAGATTCCTTTTGCCCCGGCGGTAGTAGAATAGTTCATCATCTCGTTCCATTGATACAGGCCGCCTTTAAGGTTACAGTTAATAGCCTGGTTCTGGTAGCAGTATTTTTCCATGATCGCATTATCGCCCTGTGCCTGGCTGCTGTTGATCATGGTGCCGGCATCCAGGTTTTCCTTCAGCCAGCATTGTGTCGCGATCAACGCAGTATGATAGACCTTTCCCTGGTAAGTTATGGATGAGAGTCCGGGGCACGGGTCACCTGTCCCTCCGCCGGAAGCCTCGGTGGCAAAGGTCCAGACCGGGCCGGCGACAGTATGGTCATGATCATCTTTCGCCACGACGCGCCAATAGTAAACCGTGCTGTTAATCAAGTTCCCGGGATCATAGCTGAAATCACCGGTAGCGGATTGCACCAGCGGTGGAGGGCTTTCGGTCCCAAAATAAATATCGAATGTCAGCGGGTCGCTGTCGGGATCTGAACATGTCCATGACAACGGTGAAGTGATGCTCACTTCCGTTATATTATCCGCAGGAATAGGATCTGATGGCTCTTCCGGTGCCTGGTTGAAGGAAGATCCTGCAGAAGCGATAAGGATCTCGTAAAGGATCGGAGGGGGATCGGTTTCATAATCGATTAGGGTAAAATCCCATACTTCAACCTTAACCCCTGCCCCGATCCCGGCACCGGCATACAGCGACCACCAGGGATCTGCAAACAGGTCGGCTTCGATCCGGCGGATTGTACCCGAAATCTTTTTCAATATCGTAGAAATTTGACCATGATCCGCTATTGTATTCAATACCAACTGTGAAAGAAAGTTCCTGTGTGACACTGGTGGTAATGGCAGAACTAATTTCCAGGTTGACACCGGCATTGACCTCGATCTCAGGCGTGAGAATGACCGGGACAGGGCCAACCATGACGGTAATCGGTGTAAATTCTATGCTGAGCAGCTTTTTCTCTTTCTCCCATTCGATATTCAGCAAGGTGAGGGTAGCCGCAATCTCGATCTCTTCATCAACCTGGAATTGGACCTTGAGTTTTTTGACTTTGAATTTTTTAATCTCATAGCTGCAGCTGATGGTGGGATCGATGGTCAGGGTTGCAGATATTTCGACCAGTTCGTCTTCATCGAGGAAAGTGGAAAGTTCGTAGGTCAGGTTGGTATTCTTGCCCGATTTATCATAGACCGGTGTAAGTTTGAGATGTTCATCAAGAATTTTGATGCTCTTGACCTTATCGGCCGTAAGATGATAATCAAGGGTAAAGAATCCATCCTCAATGGTTTCTGAAAGACTTGCAAAAGCAGTGGTAATGATCACCTGGCCATTTTGTGTTGTGATGGAGCTGATTTTGCGCAGGCAGCCGTTTCCGACACCCGATACAATGATATCGCCGGCCTGAAGGTCATACAGACCGGTTATTCCGCTGTTAAAAGTATTAGGTATAATTACTGCTGTCTACCGATACAAGATTGGCATTCCAATCAGATGCGGAGATGACTTTCGTGGTGGATGGGATCTTTACCTGGTCATCAGGTTCCTCCTCCTTCTGGCAGCTTAAAGGCAAAAACAGGATGATCCCGGAGAAGAGGACCATCCATGCCGCCCTGAAATTGAGTTTCATAATATGATGGTATTGGTTTGGTTAAGAAATGAAACATGGCATATATCTTATTGAAACAAATATAAGATATATTTCAAAATTATTTTGCATTTTTTGCAAATCACTGCCACTTTCTTTTGCAAAAAATAGACCTTTTTCTCCTTTTCTTGTCTTCTTCCTGAAGTTAATCCCACACATCCCGGTTCGAGGGAAATGATTATGGCATAATCTGCCTGTTTACGGTATGACCATAGCAACAAGCCTTTTCTGTATGGATTTTCGCGGGCTTAACTTTGATCCATAAAAAAACAAAAGCCATGAAAAAGTCCAAATTCAACCCTGTCCGGAAGGTCATCAAGAAGCTGAAGACCATCAACGCAGATCCGATGAAAGTCTGTTATGGCTTTGCCTTCGGGGTATTCATGAGCACGACCCCGCTGACCGTCGGGGCATTTTACCTTGTCAGGTCGATATTTTCCAGGAAACTTACAGCACAATTAGCATGAAAATACTTAACCATTAAATTCCTGTTATTTATATCAACCAATTATAAAAACAAATATCCTTCGTAAAAGAGCCTATAAGATAGTGACCTGGGTCAAGTTAACTTACTTGATATCTTACGGATTAACGGTATTTAAGTTTATTTGCTGTTTAATGTTTATTATTCTGTTAGATGGTTGTAGGCCATGCTATTATGCTCCCAGCGCGCAAAATGTTCCATTATTCAAAGAGAAAAACGAAGGTAACGGTTCAATTGCTTTAAGACTCAGTATGCGAACCATCGGTTGCGATATGCAAGGAGCTTTTGCAATAACAGATCATCTTGGTTTGATGGCGAATTATAGTTATTTTTCCGGGAGAGGGTCAACGGCTAATTTTGATGGAGAAGACCTTTCAGGTCATTTTAAAAGTCACCTGACGGAATTTGGTCTTGGCTATTATTTACCATTTAAGAATAAGTTTTTGTTTGAAACGTATGGAGGTTACGGCAAGAGCTGGATTGAAAATCATTATGATTATTTTGTTGGAAACGGGTATTCCACTCTTGGGTCTTCATGTTTTTTTATTCAACCGGCGGTTGGTTTTTATAAAAAAAATATAAGACTTGCTTTTTCTGCCAGATTCCGTGGAGTAAATTTTAACCAGGTACATTTTGATTCCGGTCTGGATCAAACATATAAGGAAGAGCTCCTCCAAATTCAGGATAATCCTGTCGTATTTTTCATTGAACCGGCTTTTACATTCAGAGGAGGTGGGGAGCATGTTAAAATTCAGGTACAAATAGGACTATCATTTAAAGTCAGTGATACGGAATTAGTTTATGATCCGATGAATTTCAATATTGGCCTGATTTTTAACATTCACGGGAAGAAAAAGTCAGAAACAGAACCGTGAAAAAGGATTCCTGAGCTTTCTACGTCATAACAGAACGCGGATGACGCGGATGCAACGGATGACCGCGGATATTTTTCTGCGCCAATCTGCGAATTTATCAGCGCTAATCTGCGAGACCCTTTAAAACCTTTACGATTTCCACCATTGCCAGCGTATCCAACTTACAGTATTCCAGGAGATTTTTGCGCGTAGTCCGGATCTTATCGGGATCAGGCTCAGTAAATAGTGATGTAAAAGCCATGCTGGCCGATCCTCCGTCGCCGATGGCCAGGGTGTCATAGCTAAAACCAGGAACCATAGCGGGGAGTACCTGCTTGATAGAATAGGAGCCTTTCATCTCCGGGACATAGTAATACCGCTGCTGGAAAAGCACCATAAGGTCTTTAATCCGGGCGATCATCCGGCCAACAGGAGTGTCATATTCCGGGAAATTTGCCGCAAGCTCGCTCAGCCGGGCCGACTCGAAGGCCTTGTTGAACACGATAATATCGCCATGTTCTCCAATGTCCCGGATAAGCTGGCGGATGAACGGAATCCTCGGATCAGTTCCGTTTGATTCCGCCAGGAAAAACCTGTGCGTTACCCCGGAAGTTTCGGAATGCATGATATGCATCGAATACTGGAACACGATCTGCTGATAAGACCGGCTACGGTTGAACATCGGTGCTGCCGGCTGGAACGACTCAAAATCAAGGAAGTATAAGGGATAGTTCAATCCATCCAGGAACATGCGGATCGTATCCTTATCGATGTGTGTTTCGCCTTTCAGTTCGGCCATGACCTGCTGCCACTGGCTGTCATTCAGCTTGAAATCCGGCGGGATGTCTTCGAACCGGAGGATACCCATGTTGTAGAGGTCCCATTTTTTATCCCCACCCAACCGGGAGATGTTGAAGATTGAATAATCCGGCACATGTTGCCAGCAATGACCATGAAAATCACAATCATACGGGTCAGAACAATGCGGGCCGATATCGATAACGGGTGCCAGTGGCGCGGTGAGCGTGAAGAAAAAATCTGCAATATCCTGCTGCACCTTATCCTGGAGCTGCAGGATTCGTTGGTACACCGATTCTATCTTAAAAAGTTGATGCATATCTAATTCCCCGTTTCGTTCATATGCCGTATTCAGCACCACCAGGGAGACGTCGGCCAGTTCCAGGCCGCTGCGGGTCATTACATGATACTGGAAGGCGGCATCCAGCAGGTTCACCGGTTTCACCTGAGTGGAACTCTTCACTTCGTAAGCTTTCCAACCCTCTTCATTTTTCACCAGGATATCGACGAAACAGTGCAGGCCGTTCATGGAAAATCCCGCCTCATAAATCACGGAAGCCCCGTCGCGGATCAATTGAGATGTCATCTCAATACTTTTTGCATAGTTGGCGGGCACATGGATGCCGGCATCGGTGCCGCCGGGGAAAAGCTGCTGTGCCAGTTTCCCGACATCAGTCCCCTGGCTGAAGATGGCCTGCTGCATGGCGGAGATCTGGTCCTTCAGCTTCGGCTGGTGCCAGTGGAGGTAGAGGGACTTTTTACACTGGCTCCCTCTCAGGTATGTCGATTTGGAAAGTGTTGGAGGCATTATATTGAGTTTGGATAAAGGTAGAGATTTACAATTTACAGTTTACGATCTTAGAATATCGTTACTCGTTAAATCGCTACGTCGATAAATGCATCTGCGTCCTGATCTGCGTAAATCAGCGAGAACCAGGAAAAAGTTTCTCGCAGTATCAACGCAAATTTAAAGCGCTGATTTACGCAGACAATGATCCGTTTAATTCTGTGGTACTTAGTTCACCTGCCCGAAATTCTGTATCCATCGGTATAAACCTGCTTTAAGGCCTGCATCATAGCATGCCACATGTGTCCACCTTGGATCCAGCAGATTATAACGATGGCCATATCCGGGAATACCCGTATCGATAAGTAATTGTATAACAATCTGCCTGGCAGTTCCCTCTGGGTAGCGACCTGCAATATTTTCATTCCCTTCAGTCATATCCGGTGAATATTTTTTAATCCTGTCCCATGGCATCGAGCCGTCACTGCCGACATGCCAGAGGGTCCAATCATGGCGATCCTGGTCCATAGCATGTTTTTTTACCGCCTCATAAATTCCTTTATCAGGTTTCAGAATAGATAGAGGCTTCATGGAACTTAAGTCTTTTCTCAGGCTCTCAATGGCTTGTGATTCATCCTCCGGTTCATTAAGCCAGACTGTATCAATCCTTACAAGCTTTTCAACCCCGTTAATGGTCTCATAAAACATCGTCAAAGAATATTTCATCTGCCCACTTCCAATAACTTCCGGGTTTTTTTTTGCCTCTTTTAGATATTGATCCAGGTAAACCAGGTAACCTTTTGGATTACTTCTAAGCAGGTTGATCTCGTATATCATCTCTTTCTCAGATGGTTTCATATACGAAGCACTTGCTGCTGTATTCAAATGATCCGATTTCTGACTAAAGGAGCAATTCCAAATTAAGGCAGATAGGAGTGAAGCAAATATAGCCTGCTTTAGATAGTGTTTCAATGTTCTTGTTTTCAGATTTTCACGACCTTCTGATCGTCAGGCAGGATGGTAACTTCTTCAGGGAACTCGAACTCCGGCGTGCCGGGAAAAGGTCCATATTCCTTGTCGGTATGGTAAATGCGGATCACGGGGAAACCGCTTTTACGGAACAGGTCGATATAGGCGTTGATCATGTACAAAGAGACTTCTTTTTCACGTTCTTCCACCATGGGAAGGAACTGTTTCTGGATATCGATCACCAGCAGGGCCGGATGCAGGCGTTCGGGCTTTTTGTCCTGGGAAAAGAGGGTTGTGCTGCTTGCCAGCAGGGTCAGGGAAACGATGAGGAAGAGGATCTTTTTCATAGGGTGAAAGGGTCAGTTGTTGTGGCAAAGATAATGAATTGATTTACAATTTACAGTTTACAATCTAAGATCTCAGATCGGAAATTGTAAACCGTAAATCCTTTAATTTCTCGCAGCAGAATGGTTACTTCGGCGGGAAACTCGAATTCCGGCGTACCGGGAAACGGCCCGCCCATTCCGAAACCGAAGCCACTCATCAGCCTGAATATCTCTTCATCATTATTAGTTAGAAAAAAAAGTTAAAATTATTTGGTTTATAAAATAAATAAGTTTATATTTGTGCCTTATTTACAATAAATATGATCAGAATTTTAAAAAGAATTAATCAAATTATTTAAAAACAATAAGTTATGGAAACAACGAATGATTACAATGGAAAACTGAATGTCATTTACGAAATGATTGAAAACTCAAAAACACGGATCAGGATGGGTAAGCGATCAGGTTACCGCACGCATCTCGATACGGCCTTTATTTATTTATGGTATGGGTTTTTCTTCACATTGATGGTAATTCTTGCTTTTTCTATCGGAGGGAAAATCTCATGGGAGATTTCCAACGCATTGATCATCAGCATGTATGGCCTCGGTACTTTTGTGTCAGGAGGAATATTAAAATTCAAACCACTCATCATAGGCGGTATCAGTTGTTGGATTATTGCACTGGGTGCATTCTTTGTGCCTGGACATTATATGCTCCTGTTGGTTTCACTTTCAATAATTATCGCCTATTTGATCCCGGGTTATTTATTGCGCAGAGCCCATTAAATCCATCAGGTCATGTTTGAAGAACTGGATCCGGTATTACATTCACAACTGCGACTGGCGATCATGTCGGTGCTGATCAGTGTGGAGACGGCTGAATTTAATTATCTGCTGGAGAAAACAGGCGCTACCAGGGGAAACCTTAGCGTTCAGATCACCAGGTTAAATGAAGCCGGCTACGTTGATGTAAAAAAGAGTTTTCGCCAAAACTACCCCCTGACTACCTGCAATATTACTCCTAAAGGTGTTGAAGCTTTCGAGAAATATGTTAAGGCCCTGCAGGGGTATCTTCAACGGGAGAAGAATAGCTGAACCAACTCCCCGCTGATCCTCAATAGTTCAATCTCTGCTTTCTTAGCCTGGAACTGGGAAAGCAGAAGCTGGTACTGTGCATCGATATATTTTTTCTGGGTTTCCCGTAGTTCAATGTCATTGATTGAACCCAGACGGTACTTCTCAAATGCCACCTCGACATTCTCCCGGGCTACTTCCTGGTTGAGGAGCTCTATCCCTACAATCCTGAGGTTTGTAGTATAATCGATATAAAGCTTATAAAGTTCGGTATGAATACCCAGGTCGGTGTCCCTTAGATAAGTTTCCATCGTATTCAGTTCAACTTTCGCGTTTCTGATAGTGCGGTTAACATTAAACCCATCGAAAAGCGGATATGAAAGGGAGAGTCCGAAAGATGGCCCCAGGCTACGGTTATATTGAAGGAACCCTGTTTCCGAATTTAGCTGGTTATAGTTATAACCTGCGTTCAGGTTCAGTTTTGGGTACCGCTGCGATTGGGCATCTTTAATTGCAAGACTGTTCAGGGTAATATTATTGCGTGCAATGAGCAAATCGCTGTTTTGAGCCTTCGATTTAGTTAAGAGGCTGTCGAAAGATAAGGCATCACTTAACATAATGCTATCTGCCAGTGCAAACCTGATTTCCGGATTACGGGCAAGCAGCCGGTTAAGATCAGCCATGGTCTGCTTCATGGATGCCGTTTCACGGATCAGGTTGATGCTGTCGGCATTCAGGTCAACGGTAGATTGCAGTAGCATAAGTTCTGACCCTGCTCCCAGGCCAATTTTAGCTTCCATGATCTTTTTGCGTTCCAACGAGAGTGCCGCGGCATCTTCGAGAACCTGGATCAGCTTTTGCTGCTGTATGATACCGTAATAGCTGGTTATGATGGAAGAAAGGGTATTTTCGATCGCAATGCGTGCCCCGGTTTCTCCCATTTCCTCCAAAATATTCAGCATATTTTTACCAACGAACATGCTGAACCCGTCAAATAGCGTCCAGCTCAATTGCACACCGGCGTTCACCGACCGGTTCGTTGCGCCCGTAATGTCTTTAACGCTGCCGGCAAATGTTTCCTGATGTGTGGTCGTAATAGTATTGTTTTGTGTGGCATTCAGGGTCACGGCAGGAAGAAACCCGGCGTTTCCTAGGGTGTTGTTGTTTGTTGCAATTTGGGCATCATTCTTTTGAATGATGATGGAATAGTTGTTTTCCAGGCCGATCCTGACAGCATCAGAAAGGGTGAGAATTTCCTGCCCGGCCAGGTGAAAACCGCTAAAAAGGATCACCAGAAGAGGAATTAATTTTTTGATCATAGTCTTAGCTTTTTTCTGCTGCATCTTCCTGATATTGCGGTTTTTTAACATTTCTCGATAAATAGGTGTACAATGCAGGAATCACAAATAAGGTCAGTACCAGTGAAAAAATCAACCCGCCTATGATGGTGATCCCCATGGGAATGCGGCTCTGTGAAGAAGCGCCAAGGGCCATAGCAATGGGAAGGGCGCCGAGGGCCGTGGCAAGGCTCGTCATCAGGATAGGTCGTAAACGGCGCGTTGCCGCGTCGATGACAGCTTCATGCAGGCTTAACCCTGCAGTTTTCCGTTGATTGGCGAACTCCACGATCAGTATCCCGTTTTTGGTGACAATCCCGATAAGTACGATCACCCCGATCTGGCTGAAAATATTGATAGTCTGGCCGAAGATCCAGAGCGACAATACCGCGCCGGCCAGCGCTAACGGAACCGTGAACATGATAATGAGCGGATCGATATAACTTTCAAACTGTGCAGCAAGGATCAGGTAGATCAGCACCAGGGCCAGCAGGAAAGCAAACATCAGGCTGCTGGAACTGTCTTCGTATTCCTTGGATGTACCGGCCAGTGCCGTGGAAAAGCTTTCATCAAGGGTTTCACCGGCAATCCGGCGCATCTCATCGATGCCCTGGCCAAGGGTTACCCCTTTTGAAGGTTGGGCTGAAACGGTTGCCGACACATAGCGGTTATATCGGTATAATTGCGGTGGGTTGCTTCTTTCAGATAGATTCACGAGATTATCAAGCTGGATAAGCTCATTTCTGTTATTCCTGACATAAACAGAACTTAAGTCAAGCGGTTCGTCCCTGTTTAGGCGGTCGGCCTGCCCTATGACCTGGTACTGCTTGTTGTTCAGGATGAAATAGCCATAACGCTGTCCGCTGAAGTAAAGCTGCAGGTTTTCCGCCACATCCCTGACATTGACGCCAAGTGCCCGGGCGCGATCGCGGTCAATATCTACAGTAATTTCAGGCTTGTTAAATTTCAGGTTCAGGTCGATCACCTGAAAACTTGGGCTGGATTGAGCTTTTTCCATGAACAGCGGAATAACCGTTCTCAACTTTTCAAAATTGGGAGCAAGGATCACAAATTGAACCGGTAGTCCCGCTCCTCTTCCACCACCTATAGTTTGTTCCTGTGTTACAAAACTCCTGGCAAAATTGTATCTGCGAGTGATCATACTAAGCTCGTCAGCAATATCCTGCTGGCTTCTTTCTCGTTTGGAAGGATCAGTGAGGACAACCCTGAAAACCCCTGTATTGGTGGAGGCAGATGAACCGAAACCAGGGGCTGTGAGGGCCAGGAAATTTAATTTTTCAGGAATCGTATCCACAATGCCGATCAGGTTGAGCATATAGTCATCCATCACTTCGAACGAGGTCCCTTCCGGAGCGGTACACATAACTGAAAGTCTGCTTTTGTCTTCCATAGGGGCAAGTTCGGAAGGGATTAAAATTCCGATCCCGAGAATAATGCCTATGGAGACTATCATAATCAGGACTGCCAACCAGCGTCTTCGCAGAAATACAGTAAGGCTGCTGTTATATTTATTGATCAGGTTGTCGATCCAATGCTCCGTGCGGTTGAACAACCGCCCATGTGATTGGCTCCTTTTCAATAACCTGGAACTCATCATCGGGGTTAGAGTAAGGGAAACCAGGGCTGAAACCAGGATAGTCCCCGCCACCACCATTCCAAACTCCCGGAAGAGGCGCCCTGTGAGCCCCTGAAGAAAAATGACCGGCAGGAAAACCGCTGCCAGGGTGATGGTCGTAGAAATAATAGCAAAATAGATCTCTTTGGACCCTTTGTGCCCGGCTTCAATAGGGTTCATGCCGCTTTCCACTTTATGGTAGATGTTTTCCAGGACCACAATGGCGTCATCCACAACCAGGCCTGTTGCCAACACTATCCCCAGAAGGGTCAGGATATTGATGGAGAAGCCTGCGATATACATGATAAAAAAACCGCTGATCAGGGAGATGGGGATTGCGATGACCGGGATCAGGGTGGTCCGCCAGTTTCTGAGGAAAACAAAGATAACGAGCACCACCAGCCCGAAAGCGATTAATAGCGTATCGAACACTTCGGTGATGGCCTTACGGATAGTTGTAGTGGTATCGATGGCCAAACCGAGGGTGATGTCGGATGGCAGGTCAACTTTAATTTGTTCCAGGCGCTTGTAAAATTCATCGGCAATTGCGATCTGGTTGGCACCGGGTTGAGGCGTAACTGCCACGCCCACAATAGGAAGCCCGCCGTTGCCACGCATGATGGACCGCTCATTTTCAGCCACAAGCACAGCCTTACCGACATCTCGGAACCTGACCAGGGTGCCGCTGAATTCACTGATGATCATATCATTGAATTCTTCGGGAGTGGTAAGCCTTCCCTCGGTGCGGATGACCAATTCGGTGCGGTAACCTTCAATACGTCCGGATGGAAGCTCAACATTCTCGCGGTTCAGGGCATCCCGGATATCTACAGGAGTCAACTGATAGCTGGCCAACTTTGCCGGATCTATCATCAATTTGATAGCATATTTCTTTTCACCCCAGATCCTGATTTCGCTGACACCGGGAATAGTTTGAAGACGTTCCTTAAAGACATTGCTTGCGATATCTGAAAGCTCCATCAGGTTGCGGACATTGCTTTGAAGCATAAGCACGAGAATCGGACTGGCATCGGCATCTGATTTGGTGACCACCGGCGGGTCTGTATCAGGAGGAAGATTGCGGATGGCGCGGGATACCCTGTCGCGTACATCATTGGCGGCTGCTTCCATATCCACGCCCAGTTCAAATTCAACGGTGATATTGCTGCGGCCATCACTGCTGACAGAAGTAAGGGAACGGATACCCGCAATACCGTTGATCGATTCTTCCAGCGGTTCGGAAATCTGCGATTCGATGACATCGGAATTGGCTCCGATATAATTTGTCGACACCGTGACAACAGGTGGATCCACGCTTGGAAATTCCCGGACGCCTAAAAAAGTATAGCCAATACCGCCGAACAGGACCAGAAGGACAGAGATAACAGTGGCCAGGACGGGCCGGTTGATGCTTACTGATGAAATGTTCATGGTCGCACGTTTTGCAGGTTATTTAATTCCCGCAATCCGGGGTTTGACACTCATCTGGTCACGGAGCTGGAGAAGCCCGGAAATAATGACAGTATCCATAGGGTTGATACCATCGACAACCTGGACTTCGTTTTCAGTGCGAATGCCTGTCGTGACATAAACCGTTGCTGCTTTTCCATTCCGGCAGACGAAGACTTTTTCACCCCTGATATCAGGGATAAAAGCATCGGATGGTAAGACCAAAGCGTCAGGAATTTTTTCCAGGATGATATTTACTTTGGTAAAAGCGCCCGGTGTAAGGATCCCACCTGGATTCGGACACCGGGCCCTGACGGTAAATGATCTTGTTGAAGGGTCGATCCTTGGTTCAATGGCATAGATCAGCCCTTTGAAAACACTATCGCTCCCTGCGACGGTGAAGAGGATTTCCATGTTGGCAGTGACCCCGGCGATATATTTCTCCGGTACGCTGAATTCGATTTTTATCGGATCAGTCTGCTGCATACGGGCGATGAGCATAGACGAAGAGATGTAGCCTCCCGGACTTGCATAGCGAAGGCCAATCCTGCCGCTGAAAGGTGCGTAGATCCCTGTTTTTTCCAGTTGCGCCCTGGTCAGTTCAATCTCAGCCTGAATTACGCCGAGTTGACTCCTTGAGATGTCGAGTTCTTCCTGGCTGACGGCCTTCAACTCCAGTAGTTTTTCCTTTCGATAGACATCGTCCGTGGCGAGCTTTTCATCCAGTTGCAACTTTTTAAGCTGCGCCTGCAATTCATTGTCGTTGATCTTCACGAGAAGATCTCCTTTCCTGACCAGGGAGCCTTCCTGGAAATTGATCGAAATGATCCGTCCCGGAACTTCTGCCCTGATTTCAACTTCTTCGTTTGCAAGAATGTTGCCGGTAGAAAATATCTTGTTTTCCAGCTCGCGTGGTATGGCAACGACGGCATTTACCTCGACGGGCAGCAGTGCAGTATTTGTTAATCCTGCCTGCGGTTTTTTTTGCTGGCAACTGTTTATGGTGAGAATTAAAGCGGTTAGTAATAGAATGGCAGGTAACCTGAAGACGTTCCTCATGTGATGATATTTTTTCAGTTCTGTAGAATTTCTTTGGAGCCTGTAAAATTAGTCATAAGATGCCTCCGGCATCAGGGGTCATGAAACATAGCTTATTATTAAAAATTGCATTAATTTTTTATAAACCTTTTGACGACAACCTCTTGATTCGCTTCAAGTTTCAGAAAATATATGCCTTTAGGAAGATAGTCCAGATTCAATGAAATGTTCTCATTTCCATTAATCATTTTAACCTGATGAATGATCACCCTTCCCAGGGGATCGGCCAGCTCAATATTCATGGAAACGGGTTTTTTAAGCTTTAAGCTGATATTCAGATAATCCAATGCCGGATTCGGATAAATGACCGGCATATTTTCGAATACTTCTGATTCTGCAATTCCCAGAAAGATGATTTCACTTTCAAGGATCATCATATCAATACTTTCAGCTGACGGATGAACTTCATCCAGAACTATAGGTTGAGGGATGATAGATTTTCCGGGGATTTCAGCAAAGATTTCATAAGTTCCATAAGCAAGATTAGAAAAAAGAAAGGATCCATCGGTCGACGAATAGGTCATCACTGCTGTGCCCGGTTCAGCTGTCCTCAGGATAATAGGAATGTTGGCAGACTTTCCGTTGTCAATACTGCCGCTGATGCTGCCAGGCCCTTCCGGAGCATTGGTTACTAACACCAGGTTGATGTGAGCGTCGTCAGTACTTTGGACCAGGTTGATCACAGTAGCTTCTTCCCAGTGAAGGACATCACCGTAATAAGTTGGCAGATAATCACCGTAATATATTGAATTAGGGCTGGGTTCAGCCTTGACAATATAATGAGCGGAAGAAAGGCCGCTGAATTCATACCAGCCCTCCTCGCCTACCATTTCGGCATAGATATCCACTACTGTTCCTTCAAGCATTTTATAACCATAAGCGAAGCCGGTTTCTATAGGATTCTCACCGGCATAAACACGCCCGACAAGGTAATAATATCCTTCCAGTTCCACATCCAGGATTGAATAACCCGCAACTGCCGTGGTATCTTCAACAATCTTCGTCTGATAATCTTCTCTTATGAAATGGACATTATAACTGCCCTGTTCAAGTGGCAATTCATAATGGCCCTGGTCATTTGTATAAACATAGTGTTCTCCAACGATAACCTTGACTTCATTTATCGGCAAACCGGTGGCGGCATTCGTGACATACCCCTTGAATCCGGCCTGATCGGGATTCGTTACGTGCATCACATTATGGAGTAATATATGCGTGTATTCAGGTAAGTTTGAAACACATTTCAGTTCCTGTTCATAGGATCCATGTTCAAAACCTACGGAACTGTATGTGATCCAGATGGTTTCCTGTGAATTTGGAGGGAGGTAACCTGATGCCGGGTTTACTGAAACAATAAAATTCCTGTGAAGATCGAAGCGGACAGCCAGCTCTGAATGAAGGTATTCCTGATTATATAACACCTGTAAGCCCAATTCCGGGTTCCAGGACTGGAGTCCCGCAGTAGCGCTGATTGTTTCAAAATCTTCACTCATTTGCCTGTACCGGATCAGGATAGTACCATTGACCATCATGACAACCTGTGCTGTAATAAAAGATTCAGTACCCGGATAATGAACCATTTTAGTGAATTGAACGATGGTCTTCTCCTCAAAGTTTTTTAAATATACTCTTGTGATTGCCGTATCGATGGTAAGGTCATCCCAGAACCAGGCGATGAAATCAATATAATTGTTATTGGTCGGAATCGGGCCATTGGCATAGGGTATGATCTGATCATTGAAACTTATACAGCCGTTCGCGCTGATCCAGAAATGGTTCTTAGACTGTCCATAAAATGGAAATTCAAATGGAAATTCAAAAGGACCAACGACATTATCATCTCCAAGCCCTTCAATAATGTAGCCGGTTTCGGATATATCAGTCCATGCCCAATCAGGACCTCCAGGTTCTTCACTATCTATCCAGGTGTACCCATAATTATCCGGGCCGCCCTGATCCCGGGAAGTATATCCGGGGAAAGAAAATTCAACTGTATCTTCTGTGGCATTTTTCAGAAGAGTATGAACCTCTGCTGAATCGTTGATATTCAGGGTAGCTTCGCATGCCTGCGGATCAAAATAAAACGGCGACTGTGCATTGAGGTTAAAGGAAGCGATGATAAGGATAAAGGTGAGACTGAGGTTAAAGTAGAAGATTTTCATCATTGTCAGGATTAAAATTTGTTTACTGGAATAATTAATAATATGCACAAATATAATTATTTTCAAAGAGATATCAAGGAATACGGGAATCTCCTTCTACAATCCTATATTTGCTTCCATCAAATCAAATCTTATGATAAGGATGATATGCCCTATTTATTCTTTGCCTTTACGATTGTAAGGATAAAGACCAAGCCTATTAAGAAGAAGACCCCGATGGCCACCACACTATAACGCATACTGCCGGTAATCGCTTCGATCAGACCAAAACTGAACGTGCCGCCGGCAGTGGCAAGTTTTTCCATCACATCGAAAAAACTGAAAAAAGAGGTGTGATCTGTCGTCTCAGGAAGCATTTTAGAATAGGTGGAACGGGCAAGCGATTGGGTACCTCCCATTACGATGCCTATGAAGAAAGCGGTGATGACGAAACCGGCCGCATCAGTAATAAAGTAGGCGCCGACACAGATCAGGGTCCAGGCCGCCAGCGAGATCATCAATGCCGGGAGGTTGCCGATCCTGCCGGATAACCTGGCAAAAGACCATGCCCCGCCAATCCCGACCAATTGGATTAAAAGTACCGTAGGGATGAGGACATTATCATCCAGCCCGATCTGTTTTTTCCCAAAAGATGCAGCCATGAACATGACCGAAAGCAGCCCCATCATAAAGAAAAAATAACTCACCAGGTAATAGCTGAGGGTGCGTGATTTCCTGATATAGCGATAAACGGATTGCAGTTCCCTGTAACCATTTGACAAGACGCTTTCGCGGCCCTGTCTTTTCTTGTAAGTATACTTTGGAAGCCGGGTAAAAGTAATCTGGGAAAAACCAATCCACCAGAGGCTGACGGACAGGAACGAGATACGGGGCGGCAGGCTGGAATCGGCCGGTATGCCGAACCAACCCGGTTTCATGATCATCGCCAGGTTGAACAGCAATAAGATGACTCCCCCCAGGTAACCCATGGAATATCCCCGTGCGCTGATCCGGTCATGATCTTCCGGTTTAGCAATGACCGGGAGAAAAGAATTATAGAATACGATACTTCCGGCGTATCCGAATGTTCCCAGGCCAAAAGCAATCATACCTAATTCAATGGTATTTTTATCGAAAAAGAACAGGAGTCCACAGCCTAATGCACCAATCCAGGTGAAAACTTTCATGAATGTCTTCCTGCGTCCTGTATAATCTGCCATTGAAGACATAAGTGGGGAAAGGATGGCAAGAGGGATATATGCCGAAGCGATAGTCCATGAATATAGTACCGTGTTGATCACTTTCGCACCGAAAAAGGAAACAGTATAATTGTCCCCTATGTGGGTAACAGCAGCATAATAACTCGGTAAAATAGCGGAGGTGATGGTTAATTGATAGACGGAGTTGGACCAGTCATACATCACCCAGCCATGGATGACTCTTTTATCGCCTTGCACGATCGGCCGGATTTCTTTTCGTCGGATCATGGGATGGGGATTTGTGGTGTTATTGCTTATGAGATTCCGGAAACCGGTTGATCCTGAACCGGCTTTTGAATTCATTGATCATTTCCTCGGATTCGAGCGGGACTTTTTCAACCAGCACACTGCTGCTGTCAAGCCCGAAGGCTTTTACATCAGAAATGCCGATTCTCTTTATGATGTTATAGATATTCATAATGAATTGGTCAAAAGTGTGGAAATCAAAATCATAGTTTTGGATACGGTCGATCAGAACAAACCGGAAATCACCGGGTATATGATGTTTTCTGAGTGATTGATAATTGCTGGTGATATCTAACTCGCCGCTCTCTTTCAGATCCTCAATAACTTCTCGAAAGAAAAGATTTAATCTTGGTTGGACTTTAAATCCAACGACAAATTCCACACGTGTCAGTACATCAGGGATCAGATTATCTACTTTATACTCAAGTTTGAAAGGTTCTTCCACAATGTGCAGGTGCAACAGCCAGTAATGGTCAGCACGTTTCGGTTGCTTCTGGAATATGGAATATAGGATTTTTGATTCCACATCTGTTTTATAATCCGCCCTGGTTAGATAAACAAGGTTAGTAGCAATTTTAGGAACTGTGACATCGTTTCGGAGATCCTTCAATATATCGGTATAATTGATGATTTTCTTGAAAAAAAGAAATCTTTTTTTGAGTTGCCTCCCCCTGTACCAGGTGTACATGATAGAAAAGAGCAGGCAGGTGAGCAGCAGCGTAAACCAACCGCCATAGCTGAATTTGTGCAGGTTTGCCACAAGGAATGAACCTTCGATGGTCAGGTACATGACCAGGAAGCCAATAATCAGAATTTTGGGCCTGTGTATCTTCATCAGGTAGAAGACCATAAGCAGGGTGGTCATCAGCATGGTGATAGTGATGGCCAGGCCATATGCGGCCTCCATGTTGGAAGATTCCCTGAAATACAGGATGACAAAACAACAGGCAAAGAAAAGAAACCAGTTGATCATGGAAATATACATCTGTCCCCGGTATACAGAAGGATAAGTGATCTTGACCCTCGGCCAGAAATTCAATGAGATGGCTTCGCTGAGGATGGTGTATGACCCTGAGATCAGCGCCTGGCTGGCAATGATGGCGGCGAATGTTGCAATGATAATGCCTGGCAACAGGAACCAGGCAGGCATGATGCCGAAAAACGGGTTAATGCCGGAGGAAAGTACATCCGGATTATGTAATAACCATGCCCCTTGTCCAAGATAATTTAATATGAGAGCGGATTTGACGAAGATCCAGGAAATCCTTATATTATGAAGACCGCAATGTCCCAGGTCGGAATAAAGGGCTTCAGCACCGGTAGTACAAAGAAAGACTGCACCCAGCAGCAAAAACCCTCCCGGATAATTCATCAGCAATTTAATTCCATATACCGGGTTAAACGCTTTAAGAACGGCAGGATAATCAAAGATATGGCTTAATCCAAGTATTGCCAGCATCAGGAACCAGATCAGCATCATAGGCCCGAATGTTTTCCCTATAGAAGAAGTCCCGAATTGTTGTATAATAAACAGCAGGGCGATGATGACGAGGGCGATCGGAAGAACCTGGACTTGCGGACTGATCATTCGGAGACCTTCAACAGAGGAAACAACGGTAATGGAAGGAGTGATCACCCCATCAGCAAGCAGCGCGGCCGCTCCAATGATAGCCGGAACGAAAATCCAGCGCTTTTTTTTACGTATCTGGGCATAGAGGGCTAAGATTCCGCCTTCCCCGTGATTATCTGCTTTAAGAGTGATAAAAATATATTTCAGGGTGGTTTGCAGTGTAAGCGTCCAGATGATGCATGAAAGTGCCCCAAGGATGTATCCTTCATCGATGGTCGTCCTGGCACCGGCGACAATGGCTTTCATCACATAGAGGGGGGATGTGCCGATATCTCCGTAAACGATGCCAAATGTAATGATGAGACCGGAAAGGCTGAGTCCGGATATCTGTGCTGTTTTCTTTTTCACTGGTTTACACAGAAGAAAATTAGCGGCAAAGGTATGTAAAAAAAGAGGGAAATTACTGCGTCTTTACCTCCGTCTGCGGGATTATAAGCTGAAACCCCTTTCAGTATTTGTATAATATTGTTAATCAATATATTAAAAAATATTTTAAAAATATTTCATTTTGACCGGGTATATTTTCAAAAAAACCGGATAAACATATGGTTGGGTTTATGGGAGTTTTTTCCATGATTGGCTGCAGGGCGTTAAAAAACCTGGCGTGTTTGCCCTGCGGCCTTCTTTTTTTATTCCTTAATCTCCCCTAAGATCTTATTCACATCATCTTCAGTTGATATGAGTTTTGTTTTGCAAATCCTGATTAATTCTGCCGCCCTTTTGACTTTTTCAGAAAGCGTGTCGATGGTAATCTCTCCTCGTTCGATTTCCGATACAATTGTTTCCAGTTCGCTGATAGCTTCCGTATAACTGATCTTCTTCTCCATATTATTCCTTTTTTGATTTGATTTCACTGTTAATTTCACCCTTATACAGCCGGGTGGTAATGATTTCTCCGGGATTGACACTTGCCGTATCCGTCAGGGGTTTTCCACCATGATAAGTGATGCTGTAACCCCTTCTCAGAATATTTCGCGGATCGAGCAGGTGTACCTGTTGATCCAACTTATCTATGACAACCTGTTGGTGGGTCAGCAACTGATGTACCCGCATAGCAAACCATTCCGATCTGTTTTTCAGGTCAATCCCCTTTTCCCTGAGCAGTAATCCAGGTTTAAAACGCAGCCTTAATTTCCCCCACCCCCTCTTCTCCTCTTCCAGCAATTTCTCGCATAAAGTGATGATTTTCAGGCTACTCTTCTCCAACCTTGCTGAAAAGTTATGAAAGTGCTGGATCAGGAAGTAAGCCACATCGGTCGGGGTAATTTTATTCTGGCCCACGATCATTTCGACAACCGTTTCATTGGTGGAATGGCCTATGCCGGTCAGCACAGGCAGCCGACATAATGCCACTTCTTTCGCCAGGAGGTAGTTGTCGTAACAATTCAGCCCGACATCCCCGCCGCCGCCCCGGATAATGGCTACAACATCGAAATATTCTGCTACCCGGTCGATTCTGCGCAACTGGCTGATGATCGAATCCACAGCTTTATCTCCCTGCAATAATGCCGGGAAAAGGATGCAGGAGAATGAATAGCCCCAGGGATTATTTTCAAGAATATTGATGAAATCAGAAAAGCCTTTACTGGTATTGACCGATATGATGGCAATCAGCTTTGGAAGCAAAGGCATTGGAAGCTGATGGTTGCGTTCGAACAAACCTTCATTTTTCAACCTGATTATTGTTTCCATCTTTTCCCTGGCCATTTCACCAAGGGTGTACGACGGGTCGATATCGCTGATCTGCAGCGAAAGACCATATACGGGGTGATATTTAACCAATGCCCGGAAAAGGATCTGAATGCCTTCTTTCAGCGGCTCCTTGGTTACCTGTAGGAATTTCTGGTTGATCCGCTGGAAGTCATTGGCCCAGATATTTCCACGGATTTCAGCCTTGATCATGCCTTTTTCCTTTTCAACCAATGATGGATAACAATGGCCGCTTCCGGGATAATGGTTCAGTTTAGCCAGTTCAGCCTTGATCCAGAAAGAGTTCGGGAAGCTTTCATCGAAAACCCTTGCAATTCCTGCGGTTAGCTGGGAAAGGGTAAGCACTTCAGGCTGATATGGGATTCCAGGTTCCAATTTTCAATTTTCAATTTTCAAATTTATAACTAAAAACTGCCCGTTCGCCGATTTTCATCCCCCGTTCACCGATTTCCCCTTTCCTGTCCCTTTTCCCCGTTTTATTTTTGCTTCATCAATTCATGAACAAAATGTTAAACTTTAATAACAATACTGAAATGGAACAGAATGAAAACACTACCGTCAGACACGGTATGCAAAGAAAATCGCTTGTATTCGGCTTACTTGTCCTTGGACTTGGATTTGCCTGGCTTCTTCACAACTTTGGGATGATCGGCGAATCAACCTGGGATATCATTTTCTCCTGGCAGATGCTGCTGATAGCCATTGGTGTCATCAACGTGGTAAATGATTCCTCCCGCGGCATTGGCTGGATACTGATCGCTATCGGCGGGTTCTTCATGATTTCTGAAGCATATGATTTGCCAGCAAGCTTCAGGCATGTCTTCTGGCCTGCGTTGCTTATTGTCATCGGCCTGGTACTGATCTTCGGAACCTCAAAACTTTTCCGCCACCGTGATTTCACCATCTCAAAAGGTGAAGATTATATAGAAGAAGTAGCCATTTTCGGGGGGCGTGATCGATATGTCAATTCCCTGGCTTTCCGGGGTGGGAAAATGGTGTCTATCTTTGGGGGATCCAAAGTCGATCTGACCAAGGTTGAACTTGCCCCGGGTAATGTGGAAATCGAGATCGTATCTATCTTTGGTGGCTCAACACTGATTGTGCCATCCGACTGGAACGTTAAACTCGAAGTTTTCAATATCTTTGGAGGTTATGGAGATAAACGGGTAAGAGGACAGGTCGATTTCAACAAAACACTCGTTGTGAGAGGCGTGGCAATCTTTGGTGGTGGAGAGATCAAAAGCAATTGATCCTGAAATTATAAAGCAACATGGCCAGGACCATAAAAAATCATCTTGAAATCGTTTATATCATTTTGTGGGTGACGCTCAGCGTCATCCACTTTTCCCTTTTATATTATGGCTATGGCCTTGATCCCTGGGTGGCATTTGCCGACAGCCTGGTTTTTAATTTTCTGTTTGCCCTTATCGGCAGCGGCCTCTGGTTTATGGTCCGCTATTCCGATCTTCAGACTAAAACTATCGGTGAACTCGCCTTCTATCATCTCTCCGGCGCAGCCGTGACGATCTTTGCCTGGATGATGGCCGGTTACCTCATTCTCAACAACATCTTTACCGACGATCTTTTTTACCATGCTTTTCTGAAACAAACCCTTTCGCTCCGGATCATATCCGGCGTAATGTTCTATGCCCTGCTCGTGACCGGGTATTACCTCCTGATCAATTTCCGCGAACTCAAGGAAAAAAGCCAGCGGGAGGCGCAACTGACGAACCTGCTTAAGGAAGCCGAGCTAAATATGCTTCGCTCCCAGATCCGTCCGCATTTCCTCTTCAACAGTCTCAATTCTATCAGTTCCCTTACCATGACCAACCCTGACAAAGCCCAGGAAATGGTCATCAAGCTGTCGGAATTCATGCGGTATTCCCTGAATTTTCCGGATACCATGATCAGTACCCTTGAAAAAGAATTGCATCATGTGGAATTGTACCTGGATATTGAGAAAGTTCGCTTTGGCAACCGTCTTGCTTTTGAGAAGCTTATCCAGCCGGAGTCGATAGAGTGGAGCGTACCGGTGATGATCCTTCAGCCTTTGCTGGAGAATTCCGTCAAATATGGGGTTTATGAATCTTCCGGAACGACAAAGATCAGCCTGGAAGCCTGTTTGGATGATGAAGTGCTGGAAATTAAAATAGGGAACACTTTCGATCCTGAGGCGAAAGTCAAAAAAGGGACCGGCACCGGTCTGAAAAACATCAGGGAACGTCTTTTAAATCTATACGGAACAAGCAGTCTGATGAAAATCAATCAATCTGATGATTATTTTGAGGTCATTTTAAGAATTCCAAAATATGCACGATAAAATCCGGGTTTTAATAATTGATGATGAATCCCTCGCCAGGGAATTGGTCAGGAAATATCTTTCGGATAATCCTGATATCGAAATCCTCGGGGAATGTGAAAACGGCTTCGATGCCCTGAAAGCCATCCGGGAACTCAAGCCCGACCTGCTTTTCCTCGATATACAAATGCCCAGGATCGACGGCTTTGAATTGCTCGAAGTGCTCGATCCGCAGCCGGAAATCATCTTTACCACTGCTTTCGACCAATACGCCATCAGGGCATTTGAAATGAATGCGGTGGATTATCTCCTCAAACCCTTTTCGAAAACCCGCCTGGAACAAGCTGTGGAAAAAGCCCGCGGAAGGATTTTATCAACGCCGGATGCTTCTTCAGCCGGGCCATCTATCCAAAAATTGCAGCAGCAAATCGATAATGACAAAAAGATCATCGAGCGGGTTGTAACCAGGATGGGATCAAAAATCACAGTCATACCTGTCGATAAGATATGGTATATCGAAGCAGCGGATGATTATGTGATGATCTGGTCCGAATCGGGAAATCATCTGAAAGAAAAGACGATGAAGTATTTTGAGGAGCATTTGCCCGAGGGGCAATTTATCCGCACCCACCGGAGCCACATCATTAACATTTCCCAGGTTGTATCATTGGAGCTTTACAGTAAAGATTCCTATATCGCCATCATGAAATCAGGAGCTAAGCTCAAGGTTAGCGCGGAGGGGTACAGGCGGCTCAAAGAGAAGTTTTGAACTTTAAACTAAAAGGTTGTGTCATTCTTCCAGGTCATAAGTTTCGCCCTCGTCCTGCTCGTGCTCATCCTCCTGGTGCGCTATGTGTGGGGTATTTTCTTCGATAAAAATTACCAGCCTGTGGAATGGGAAAATCAACGGAAACAGGGGATTATTGGCAAAGAGCTGATCCGGCTGGAACGAAATTATCCGGATAAAGTGCGGTTTTTTAACTGGTGGTTCCAGGTTGAGCGGCTGAAGAGGGATGGAGTCCCGGGAGATTTTGCCGAGCTAGGTGTTTACAAAGGCGAAAGCGCGAAGATTTTACATCAGATGGATCCCTCCAGGAAATTCCATCTCTACGACACGTTTGCAGGGTTTAAAGAAGAAGATCTGAAACATGAAACCGGCGAAGCCGCCACTTATACCACGCGCAATTTTGCTGATACGAGCCTGGAAGCAGCACGAAGAAACATTGCAGGGAATGAAAATTTGGTGTTTCATCCGGGGCGGTTTCCTGAGTCGACAGGAACAAGTTCCCAGTTCCCAGTTCCCAGTTCCCAGGCTCTTATGGGAAACGGTCTTGCGAACTGCGAACTGCGAACTGCGAACTACGAACTGGCCTTCGCCCTCGTCAACCTTGATGTCGACTTATACAAACCCACCAAAGCCGGACTGGAATATTTTTATCCGCTTCTCTCACCCGGAGGGGTCATCATCATACATGATTATACCTATAAGTGGCCCGGCATCAAAAAGGCTGTCGATGAATTCGCATCCACTATCCCTGAAGTACTGGTTATGGTGCCAGACATGGAAGGGAGTGTGATGATCATAAAATCCCAAACAAAAGCTGTTACCATATAAACGCTCAAACCACCTGCCAGGCAAAAATGGATCTAAAACCGGTCATACAAATTCAGGGACTCTCCAAATTCTACGGAAAAATTACCGGTGTTCAGAATATTTCATTTGATGTTCACCAGGGTGAGGTTTTCGGTTTTCTGGGCCCCAATGGTGCAGGAAAAACCACGACCATCCGCCTGATACTTGACCTGCTCAGGCCTTCGGCAGGCACTATTGAAATTTTTGGCATAAACCTGGCTCAGAACTCTTTTGAAATTCGCCGCAGATGCGGATACCTTCCCGGTAGTTTTTCCGCATACGGCAACCTGAACGGAATGGAATTCCTTCATCTGTGTGCAGACCTCAGGAATATTCCCCGGAAGGTCGATCCGAAATTGCTTGACAGGTTTGGGCTATCAGGCAAAAACCTGGAACAGAAAATCAAGTACCTTTCTCATGGCACATTACAGAAATTAGGTATTATCCAGGCATTTTTCCACCATCCCGAATTACTGATCCTCGATGAGCCCACCACCGGACTGGATCCCCTGATGCAGGAAGCTTTCTACGATCTTCTTAAGGAGCAAATGAATAAAGGGTGCACGATCTTTTTTTCTTCCCACAACCTGGCAGAAGTTGAAAGGATCTGCCACCGGCTGGCGATCATCAGGAAAGGCGAAATAGAAAGGGTGGATTCGATAGAAAGTCTCAGAAAAATGCTGAAAAAAAGGCTCCGGTTTACCCTTTCACAGCCCGCAGGAGATTTCATGCTGCCCGGTGCGGAGTTCTGTTCCCGGCAAGACCTTACCTATGAGTATTTGATTCATGGCGATATCCGGATGATATTAAAGAAACTGGCAGAATTGCCGCCATTCTTGCCCAATTGCCGGAAGCGATGCGGGTCTTTCTCCAGGAGAGCTTTTTCAGCACCCTGACCTATGACGGGGCGGCAGTATTTAGGTTCAACCACCCCCTTGTCCTGGCCTTGCTTGTCATTACGGCCGTTAACATCACGGTTCATCATATAACGCGGGAACTTGATTCAGGAACCCTGGAACTGCTTTTAGCACATCCTTTTAAACGCAGCGCCTTCCTCCTATCTTTATGGCTTTCCGGCAGTCTGATCCTGTTGCTCATCATTGTTGCTGCCATGATTGGATCACTCACATCGTTTATCCTTTTTCATCACCTGACGAGTGACATTTTTATCCATATAGTTCAGATCAGTATCAACCTCTGGCTTTTAATCGTCCTGATATTCAGTTATACCACACTGATTGCCGTATTTGGGAAAATGGGAAGCAAGGCCGGCAATTTCAGCGCCATCATAACACTTGTGTTCTACCTGTTAAGTTTTCCCGACTTTGACACTTGTTTGTCTTTTTTAACTATTTGAATTTCACAACTAATTGATATTCAGTGTACACAAAAATGGAATTCTTTTATTTTCAAAAAATGTAGTGGACACTTTATCAACAAAAT